>JAFODX010000139.1 GCA_017380475.1 Clostridia bacterium | reverse complement strand
ACTGTGACCTTGACTTTAATTACACAGAGTTACGTGAGTGGTCCGGTTTATCGTATTCCTATTTTAAGAAACTGTTCATCGAAAAGTACGGTGTACCTCCCGTCAAGTACGTGACAAGGCTCAAAATCAACCGTGCCTGCGAATTGTTGCAGACAAAAATGTTCAGCATTTCAAAAATTGCCGAGCTTTGCGGTTTTGAAAATGTATACTACTTTTCAAATGTATTCAAAAAGTATACCGGAATATCGCCAAAGAACTATAAACCACGTCAATAAAAAATATGACAGCATATATGTATGCTGTCATATTTTTATTACATTCCTACAAGGCTGCCGATTGCATTACGCATAGTCTGCGTTGCTGAACCCGGATAGCTGACAACTATCAGGTCATCAAACTGACATACTTCATTATAGAATTTCACCAGATTAAACTCACCACGGTCACTTGCCGCACCGAATCCGGTCCACTGGCGTGGGTCTATAATATATACTTCTTCATAGTTATTTATTGCCCACGTAGAAAATGCGTTACCGAATGATTCTTTGACAATAACCGCCTTTTCCCCGTTCTTTACTGATGTTGTATATTTTATTATCGGCATATCACCACCAATAAATGTAGTATACTTATCATCGCTTTCTACGATGATTTTACTTTCACGCCATTTATCAGTAAGGTGCATGTCAAGGTATACTGCACCCTCATAATCCACTATAGGCATAAAACGCTCCATAGTTTCTGCATTTTCCGTTAAAACAGAAGCACCGGGTGTCCCTTCCAGACTGTGCGACCACGAACCGATAAAATTCTCTACATTATCCTGAGGGAATTCACTCAGATCAGCTATTTCCTCTCCCTTTGCGCTTATGAACGCACGGTATGCATAATATGCACCTCTCTGTGTCCAGTGGTGATCTGTTGCAAAATACAGATGCTCGTTTGCGTGAGGCCACATCTCTTTTATAACATTAACCGGCATTACATTCTCATTCAGATTTTTGTATATCGTCTTTATACCCGAAATCTGGTCTGTGTAAAGCTTTTCAGGTCCGTAAAATTCAGTCATTGTCGGTATAACAACATTATACACCTGTACATCCGGCAGTGCATCAGCAAGTGAATTTATAACCCCGGCATAGCTTGTACAGTTGTTTTCAGGATAGTATAAAAGCTCCATTACAGCTTTGTTATCAACCACATAGACATTCCCGTACTTTTCAACATCATCGCCCATTCTGTACGTATCGTCTATATATACGTCCTGCATAAGGTCTCTGTACGGACGTTCAACAAACTTGAATGCACCGTCAAATACAAGCTCGTCTTTTGAGAAGTGCGAAAACATTTCTGACGGCATATACACCACACCGCCCCGTTTCATTACCGGCAGGTTGAATGTATATGTATCCTTTTCGGTTGACAGTATATTTTTATCCACATACATATATGTAGTACTCTTATCATCTGTTATTGTCATAACACCGCTTTCTGCGTCCAGCACACAATAGTATCCGTAAGCAGAAAGGATATCTTCTACCGGCAGATAAGCTGAATTATCACAAATATACGGTTCATTATTAAATACGTACTGCTCATCATCTATATAATAGGTCAGTGTACTGCCGGTTATGCTGACTGTTTTGTTTCGCCCCGTGACAAGTCCCACGATAAGAATTATCAGTGCTACAATTATTGCAACAGCTATCATAACAACAGCTTTTCTTTTTATGTGTATTCTATGCTTTCTCGTTTTCATATGTTTTCCCCTTAATTTTATCCGATATCCACTCTGTTTCTTACTTTCCCACCATAAAATGCGTTTATGTTCTCAAAAATTTCGTCCATACAACGTACTCTTGCTTCATACGCCCCCCACGCCATATGCGGAGTGAGGATAACATTGTCGCATTCTGCTATTCTGTTATACGGGCTCTCAGACGGCATTGGCTCATATGAATATACATCAACGCCCAGACCTCCAAGCTTACCGCTTATAACCGCATCAGCCAAAGCCGTTTCGTCAACAACAGCACCTCTTGCTACGTTTATAACAATAGCTGTATCTTTCATTTTTGCTATTCTGTCTTTGTTAATGATGCACTTTGTTTCATCTGTAAGCGGAAGATGTACTGAAATTATATCTGATTCCTCACACAGAGTATCAATATCAACACAATCATATCCTTCTTTCGGAGTTCGCTTGAACGCTATTATTCTGCATCCGAGTGCTTTTGCAATTTCAGCCGTACGTTTACCTATTCCGCCAAGCCCTACAATTCCCCATGTCATTGTTGTCATCTCGTGAAACACGGGCTCTACCCTGTTCTGTGTACCGCTGTTGGTGTAACTGCCATTCTTTACATATCTGTCGAAAAACGAAATGTTGTTGACCAGTGATAATGCCATAGCAACAGTTGTTTGTGCAACAGAATCCGAAGAATATCCTCGCACATTGCACACGCCTATCCCACGTTTTTTACAGTACTCTACATCAATATTATCGTAGCCTGTTGCGGTAACGCAAATGAGTTTTAATTGATTTGCGTCTGATAAGTTGGACTCGTTAAGCTTTATTTTGTTCACTATTATGACATCAGCGTCAGCCACACGTGTACAAACATCTTCCTGTGCTGTAACATCATAAACCGATACCCTGCCCAGCTTTTCAAACTTTGAGAACTCTATATCGCTTCCTAAAGTTGCCGAATCCAGAATTACAATATTTAAATTATTCATAACTAACCACCCAAAAACAAAGACAAAAGCAGGCGAACTCAAGTTCGCCTGTTTTTTTTACACCATTGATGCCATTTTCTCCCAGACATCCGGGAATACTTTTTTTGCATTCACGGGACGAAAACCCCCGTCTACCACGCCGTGTTTTGTTCTTCCCTCAGAAACTTTTTCCATTTCCGGCAATTTAAAAATTTCGTAAAAGAACTCAATTCTTGCAACAGTCATTTTCTCAATCCGGCAGGTTACAAGAATTTCATCTTCATAAGTGAGTCCGCGTATATATTTACACTGTGTTTCTGTTACCGGAATCATAAATCCCCTTTTTTCAAGTTCAGAATATTTGAACCCACTTTCTTTCAGATAATCCGTCCTTGCCTGTTCAAACCACGGATAATATCTCGAATGATGAACGATGCCCATCATATCGGTTTCTGCATACCGGACAGTAAGCCGTGTTTTATTGATATACGTCATTTCCCCGGTCTCTTAAACAGTCAGTTTCTCGATCAGGTCAACCATATCCTGCGGAATTGATTTCTTCATCTCAAGACCTTCGTTTATATCAACATCCACAATCTGACCGTTCTGCATACAAACTATTCTGTTTGCCTTACCCTCAAGTAAAAGTTCTACACACTTTGCACCCATACGGCTTGCAGTTAGTCTGTCACGGACAGTAGGCGCACCGCCACGCTGTATATGACCAAGAATTGTAGCTCTTGACTCGATTCCCGTTGCTTCTTCTATCTTTTTCGCCATTTCGACAACACCGCCGATGCCCTCTGCAACAACAACGATTGCGTGCTTCTTACCTCTTGACTTAGCCTCAAGTATAGGTCTTAAAACATCTTCATCGAAGTTGTATTCCTTTTCAGGGAACAAAACTACATCCGCACCGCAGGCAATACCTGCTTCAACTGCGATATATCCTGCGTTTCTGCCCATAACCTCGATAACTGTACATCTCTCATGGCTCGCAGATGTGTCACGGATTTTATCGACTGCGTCCTTAACTGTGTTAAGACATGTATCATAGCCTATTGTATACTCTGAACAGTTGATGTCATTATCAATCGTTCCGGGCATTGCAATAGTCGGAACACCTGCATTTGAAAGGTCTTTTGCACCTCTGAATGAACCGTCACCGCCCACAACAACAAGACCGTCAAGTCCGAATACTCTTGCTATATGGCAAGCTCTCTCAACGCCTTCCTTTGTCTTGAATTCTTTACATCTTGCTGTCATAAGACAAGTACCGCCACGCTGGAGTACTTCCGATACATCTCTCGGTGACATATCCTGAATTTCACCGTTTATAAGACCGTTATAACCTCTCATAACACCGCATACCTTTACGCCGTAATATGCACCTGTTCTTACAACTGCACGGATTGCAGCATTCATTCCCGGCGCATCACCGCCGCTTGTCAGTACACCTATTGTTTTAATTTTATTTTCCATACGAAAAAGCCTCCCGTTTATATTTTTCACTTTTCAAGCTCGAAATCAAATATTACGGCCTGTGCTGTTTCAAGTTCAGTCTGAGGTACAAGTATCTCATACGTGTTATCGACCTCAAAATCCCCTTCAGACGAAGTTTTCAACATTGTCATTATTTTATTCTCTTCAAGCAATTTCAAGATTTTATCTATCTTAGACTTATCCTGAGACACAAAAACAACTGTCCACATATCAATCTCCATAGCTCCGCTCCGGAGCAATCATAAAAATCTTTTCATACTCTATTTATAATACTACATTTATTTGCAAAAAACAAGAGTTAATTACTATAGATATTATAAAGTATATTATGTCGGTTTTTGTCTAATTTAACAATAAATCTTTAAATCAGAGTGTTTTAAACGCCACATTACTGTCACCAAACTCGAATTTCAGTTCACGCATTGCCGACGGTGAACCGTTAAAATACAAATTCTCCGGAACACGCACAACTTTCTTTGTATCCATAAAATACAGCCTTACTTCTATGTCCCCTTTGAACGGTGACAGACTCTCACGCACACGGTTAAAAGTGTCAGGCGCATTTGTCTCAAGACGTATATAAAGAACTTTCTTTTCCGGGATACTGTCAAGTGCTGAATCAAGCGACTCAACGGCATTTAGAAGAATTTTAGGTTCTTCATCCTCTCGTATGCTTAGCGTTCCCTTTACAAGAACCACCGCACCCTCCTGCAGCTGATGCGAATATGTTGCGAGTATTTTCGGGAATACCAGTGCCTCGACTGAGCCGTATGAATCTTCAAGTGTCAGAAATGCCATCTGCGACTTTGCACGTGTTGTTTTGTTTTTCCTGCTTTCTATGATACAACCCAAAACAACATTATCTCCGTCGTTAAGTCCTGTTCCTGTGCTTATATATTCACCGTCTTCGTCTTTTATTACACTCTCGTTTATCATCGCAATATTCTGACGTGTAATACTTCTTACTTTTGCTTCATACTCTTCCATAGGATGTCCTGAAAAATACATTCCTATTGATTGCTTTTCAAGGCGAAGAAGTTCCCTTTTTTCAAATTCTGCAATTTTCGGAAGTTCAATCTCAACCGTTTCTTCCATATCATCAAAGAGCGAGAACTGTCCTGCAATGTTGTTTTTCTGTCTGTCAGATGCACCCTCCATTGCCTTTTCATATATCTGCATCAATTGTGAGCGGTAAACACCCATAGAATCAAACGCACCGCAGCAAATCAGACCTTCCACTGCACGCTTGTTTATATCAGCACCCGTCATACGCTCAACGAAATCAGAGAAATTCTTAAACTCACCGTTATTGTCACGCTCATTAAGAAGTGCCTCTATAAACGATTTTCCGACATTCTTTACAGCAGACAAGCCGAAACGAATTTTGTCATTCTCTACGGTAAAGCCCATACGGCTCTTGTTAACATCCGGAGGAAGTCGGTCTATGTTCATTTGTTTACAGTTTGCAATATAATGGTTAATCTTATCCGTATCATCTATGGTAGAAATAAGTGCTGCCATATATTCTACGGGATAATACGCCTTAAGATATGCTGTCTGATACGAAATAAACGCATACGCCGCCGCATGTGATTTATTGAACGCATAATTTGCAAAATCATTTATTTCATCAAAGATTGATATTGCCGTAGCCTCATCAATACCCATATTGATACAGCCCGGAATCCCTTCCTCTTCTGAACCGTATATAAAATTACGGCGTTCCACCTTCATCTGTTCCGCTTTTTTCTTTGAGATTGTACGACGCATCTGGTCGGCTTTTCCGAGTGAATAGCCTGCAAGCGAACGCACAATTTCAAGAACCTGTTCCTGATATACCATACAGCCGTATGTCACATCAAGTATTTTTTCAAGCTTTGGATGCTTATATGAAATATCCTGCGGATTACGCTTGTTATGGATATATCTTGGTATCTGCTCCATCGGACCCGGACGGTACAACGCAATTCCGGCTATAATATCTTCAAGTGTGTCAGGACGAAGTTCAGTCATAAACGACTGCATTCCTGCGCTTTCAAGCTGAAATACGCCATCAGTGTTTCCTGATGATATGAGGTCAAATACCTCTTTTTCGTTATATCCTATATCGTCAAGCTTTACACGTATACCACGTGTCTGCTCGATAATATCGAGTGCACTCTCAATTACGGTAAGGTTTCTGAGTCCCAGAAAGTCCATTTTCAGAAGTCCGAGATTTTCTACCGTATCTTTGGGGAATTGTGTTGTTATAAAATCTTCCTTGTTAAGTGTAAGCGGAACGTAGTTTACGATCGGCTCACCGGTTATAACAACACCTGCAGCATGTGTACCTGCATGACGTGGTAAGCCTTCAAGTACCCGTGATGTATCTATGAGTTTTTTTATTTCCGGTTCATTTTCATATAAAGCCTTGAGTTCAGGTACTGTTTCGAGTGCACTTTCTATTGTTGCACCCAAATCCCTCGGTATAAGCTTTGCAACCCTGTCAGCATCTGCATACGGCAAACCAAGTGCTCTTGCTACATCACGTATTGCAAGACGTGCTTTCATTGTACCGAAAGTCACTATCTGTGCTACGTTATCAGCACCGTATTTTGATACAACATACTCTATTACCTTCTGTCTGCCCTCGGGTGCAAAGTCAATATCAATATCAGGCATACTTACACGCTCCGGGTTTAAGAAACGCTCGAAAATAAGACTGTATTTTATCGGGTCAACCGTAGTTATTCCCAGTGAATACGAAACAATACTTCCTGCCGCTGAGCCTCTGCCCGGTCCTACTGCCACACCGTTATTTTTTGCATAGCTTATAAAATCACTGACAATCAGAAAATAGTCAGTAAATCCCATTTTCTTTATAACGCCCAACTCGTAATCAAGACGTTCTTTAAGCTCATCAGT
>JAFODX010000138.1 GCA_017380475.1 Clostridia bacterium | reverse complement strand
GTGCTTTCAGACGAAATATACGCAGAGCTTTTATACAGTGACGAACCCCACACACCGTTTTCAAAGATAGACGGTATGTATGACAGAACCGTGGTCGTAAACGGCTTCTCAAAAGCCTTTGCAATGACTGGCTGGCGTCTTGGCTATGCAATGGGTCCGGAGCGTATTATAAAGCTTATGACAAAAGTACATCAGTACGGAATAATGTCATCACCAACCACAAGCCAGTATGCGGCAATCGAGGCATTACGCAGCTGTGACGAGGACGTGGAGAGAATGCGTGAGGAATACAACTACCGCAGACGTGTAATCGTTGACGGATTCCGTAATATGGGACTTTCGTGCTTCGAACCGTACGGTGCATTCTATGTTTTCCCGTGTATCAAGAGAACGGGAATGACAAGCGAGGAGTTCTGTAACAGACTTCTTGAAGAAGAAAAGGTTGCAGTAGTTCCCGGCAATGCGTTCGGCGAAAGCGGTGAGGGCTTTATACGCTGTTCATATGCGTACTCTATAGAGAATATCGAGGAAGCGTTAAAGCGTATCGGAAGATTCGTTGAGAAACATATAAAATAAGAAAGGCCGGATGTGCGTGAAAAAATACTTTAAGTATATAAAGCCATACAGACTTTATTTCATTCTCGGTCCGCTTCTTATGCTTACAGAGGTTGCAGGTGAAATCGTACTGCCCAAGCTTGTCGGCGGTATGATAGACAACGGTGCAAACGGAATGGCAGGACAAGGTTTTATAGTCCGTCAGGCACTTATGATGCTTGGTTGTATCTGCCTTATGATAACAGGCGGTATAAGCGGTCACTATTTCGCAATAAAAGCGTCGGTGAATTTCAGCTCGGACTTGAGAAAAGCAGTGTTTGACAAGGTGCAGGAGTTTTCGTTCGGAGACATTGACAGCTTCTCTGCAGGCTCTTTGATAACACGTCTTACCAATGATATAACACAGATAATGAATATAACAAGAATGGGACTTATTATGGCAGTCCGTTCCCCCGGTATGCTTATCGGCGGTATAATAATGGCGTTTTCCATAAACAAAAGTCTTGCATCAGTACTTCTTGTAATGCTTCCCGTTCTTGCGTTTTCGATATTTTTCATTATGCGTATGGCGATGCCAAGATTTGCACGTATGCAAAAGGGTATCGACAACTTAAACTCAACTACGCAGGAAAACATAGCAAACGTGCGTGTAATAAAATCATTCGTTCGTCAGGACAGGGAAAAAGAAAAATTTTCCGATGCCAACGGCGAGCTGTGTGATGCTACATTGGGAGCATTAAAGGTAATGGTATGCACGATGCCTGTAATGACACTGTGTATGAACATTGCAACCCTTGCCACACTCTGGCGTGGCGGTAATGTTGTTATAGCAGGCGGACTTGAAGTAGGTTCATTAAACGCAATTATCCAGTACATAACACAGATTTTAAGTTCACTTATGATGGTTTCAATGATGATTATAAACTCATCACGTGCAATCACGTCATTTAAGCGTGTGGGCGAGGTTCTTGACACCGTCCCTGACCTTTCCGATGCTGATGCACAGCACCCTGAAAAAACAGTAACGGACGGAAAAGTGGAATTTAAAAACGTATCGTTCAGATACCATACAAGCAACAAGGACAATGTTTTAAGTGATGTGTCATTTGTTGCAGAAGCCGGAAAAACGCTCGGCATCGTCGGTGTAACAGGTTCGGGCAAAAGCTCACTCGTTCAGCTTATCCCGAGACTCTATGATGTTACATCAGGCGAAGTTCTGGTTGACGGCGTGAACGTAAAGGACTACAGTATGAAAAACCTGCGTGACGGCGTAGGTATGGTATTGCAGAAAAACGTATTGTTCTCCGGCTCAATAACGGAAAATATGCGTTGGGGTGATTCGGAGGCGGATATGGACAAAATCCGTCACGCCGCAGACCTTGCTCAGGCAGATGCGTTTGTAACCTCGTTTACTGACGGGTACGAAACAGAACTTGGTCAGGGCGGTTCAAATGTATCGGGCGGTCAGAAGCAGAGACTTTGTATCGCAAGAGCATTGCTCAAAAGCCCGAAAATCCTTATCCTTGACGATTCCACAAGTGCGGTTGATACTGCAACGGAATCACGGATAAGAAAAGTTTTCAATGAAGACTTAAAAGACACAACAAAGATAATAATTGCACAGAGAATAAGCTCTGTGATTGAAGCAGATAAAATAATCGTGCTTAACGACGGTAAAAT
Source organism: Clostridia bacterium (assembly GCA_017380475.1). Classification (GTDB taxonomy): domain Bacteria; phylum Bacillota; class Clostridia; order UBA1381; family UBA1381; genus Ornithomonoglobus. Next base: position 6,338 of record JAFODX010000138.1, on the reverse strand, counting down.
AGCAGGTGAGGGTACTCATCAGGAGCTTTTGGCAGACTGCAGTGAGTATCAGGACATCTACTATTCGCAAGCCGAAAAGGAGGTGGGTTAATATGCCTCCACAGATGGGACCCGGACCGGGCGGCAGACACGGTCGGTTTGCGGCAAAATCAAAGCCGAAAAACACAAAAGCAACAATAAAACGGTTGTTTGGTTATATAGGCAAAGAAAAGTATAAAGTAATGCTTGGCATACTTTGCGTGTTGGTATCAACCGGCACAAACCTTGCGGCTACATATATGATAAAGCCGATTATAAATAACCTCGGTGCAGACCTGGATGCAGGTGAAAAGATAATTAACCTTGCCTTTGGTCTTGCTACAATGGCGTGTGTATACTTCACAGGTGTTCTTGCATCGTTTATTCAGGCACGCACGATGATACGTGTGTCACAGAACACTTTAAGACGCATACGTGAGGACTTGTTTGAAAAATTGCAGAGACTTGGCGTAAGATACTACGATACCAACGCTGCAGGCGATATTATGAGCCGTTTCACAAACGATGTCGACAACCTCGGTCAGATGTTTGACTCAACCGTATTGCATATGATTTCGGGTGTTTTGACACTTATCGGTACAATTATACTGATGTTTATAACAAACGTGCCTTTAGCGATTGTAACACTCGTACTTGCACCGCTTATGGCGTTCGTATCGGGAACGATTGCAAAGCGTACACGAAAGTATTTCAAACAACAACAGGAACAGCTTGGTAAAGTCAACGGCTATATCGAAGAAACAATAAGCGGTCAGAAGGTCGTAAAGGTATTTAACCACGAGAACGTGGCAAAAGCGGATTTTGAAAAGCTTAATAACGAGCTTCGTGACCTGCAGGTAAAAGCAAACTTCTCGGGCGGTATTATGGGCCCGTCAATGAACGCACTTTCTCAGGTAAGCTATACCGTTACAGCGTTTGTCGGCTCAACGCTTACGCTTATGACACGTATCGGGAAAATCGGCACAGCAAGCTTTGCCGCACTTGACATTGGCGGTCTGACACTGTTTGTAAACTATTCACGTCAGTTCTCACGTCCGATAAACGAAATTTCAAACCAGATAAACGTGGTTATGTCTGCACTTGCAGGTGCAGAGCGTGTATTTGCGGTTATGGACGAAGAACCCGAATCGGCAAACGACACGAACAAAGTAAAACTTAAAAACGTACACGGCGACGTTGTTATTGAAAATGTAACTTTCGGGTATAACCCCGATAAGACCGTTCTCAAAAACGTATCAATGTACGCACACCCCGGACAGAAGATTGCACTTGTAGGCTCTACGGGTGCAGGAAAGACTACCATAACAAACCTCATCACGAGGTTCTATGACATTGATTCGGGCAAAATCACAATTGACGGCATTGACATAAAGGATATTGACCGTGACAGCTTAAGAGAGAACATTGCAGTGGTTCTTCAGGACACGCATCTCTTTACAGGTACGGTTATGGAAAATATCCGTTATGGCAGACTTGATGCAACGGACGATGAAGTGCGTCAGGCGGCTGTTACATCGTGTGCACATTCCTTTATAAAGAATATGCCCGACGGTTATGACACAGTGCTTACAGGTGACGGTGCAAACCTCTCGCAGGGACAAAGACAGCTCTTGAATATTGCAAGAGCCGCACTTTCAAAAGCACCTATACTTATACTTGACGAGGCAACCTCATCGGTTGACACAAAGACCGAGCAGAGCATAAACCGGGGTATGGACGCACTTATGGAGAACAGAACGACGTTTGTTATAGCGCACCGTCTTTCAACAATCCGTAACTCAAACGCCATAATGGTACTTGAAAACGGAGAGATTATAGAGCGTGGTACACACGAGGAGTTGCTCGAACAAAAGGGTAGATACTACGAGTTATATACAGGATTAAAAGAGCTTGACTGATTAAATTTTTGCATCTTGCACTTATGCATTTGCTTGGTATGAAAATTTTCTGCAGTCAATAGAAATGAACTAAAATGTTTAAAAAATATAAAAGGTGGAGGGAGAAAAAATGAAGGTATACCAGATGATATACACTTCGGTGGAAAACTGTCTTGCAGACCCCGAGCTGGGACTTTCAAATGTGCCGGGACACAGAGTATATTCGTGCTCACAGGGACTGACACGTGAGAATATAGCCGAGTTGATGCGGTTTTCAAGCTACAGACTGCCAAAGAATGATAAAACGGAATATCCGGTTACTTTTGCTGACCCGAAGATTCCGCAGATGTTCCCTAAAACGTTCAGAACACTGCGTCTTTCGGACGGAAAAATAGCGGCGATACAGTCGGTTTATGCAGGGTATGACATAAACGGCGAGCCGGGAAACTTCTTTGCTCATGCACTGGTTTTTGATGAGTATAACGATGATTTCTTTCCGGAACAATACTATGGCTCAGAGATTTTCAGAACGTATCTGACGGTGGAAGAGCACAAAACACAGCTTGTAAGGTATATGCCTGTGCTTGTTGACCCGATAAAACCGAAATCGGAGAATGAGGAAATATGTGAGTTTATACAGTCACACACAAAAGAGCTTACATATCTTATCAATCAGGCGGTAACAATGCTTACCTCCGAAAACCTGAGAAACATATGTATTTCCACACCGGATGCAGAAACTACCGAGAAATACCTTGTAGCATTAAAATGGCTGTTGCCAAGAGATGTATCTGTAAACACCGGTATTTCCACATATAACGTATACCTGCCCTCTGATAAACAGGACAAAATAGTTTTCCACGGCACTGTCAAAGGAAAAAATAACATAACTGACGAATCTATCGAAGCACGTGATAACTGTATATACATAGATTTTGAAAAGATAGATTTTTCAGCGGTAGCAACATCAAGCCTGTTTAAGTTTGATATAAAAGACCTGCGTAAGGAGTACGCAAAATATAAAATATCGTCAATGAGTGCGTACCTTGACTGGTTTGCATTGACACAGAATGTAACCTTCAGCGGTATCGGCGGTAAGCTTATAAAGTTCAAGCGTACTGCAGGTGATGAGGCGTTTGCAATCCGTGCCAAGGAGTTGTTTTCAGATATAGACAACGAGTCAATGAAGGACGTGCGGTTTGAAATTACAAAGGTTATGTATGACAACATCGACCTGTTCGATGAAGAGGTTGAAAAAGCGACGGATATTTATGTAACCAACTGCATCGACCGTTTATGTCAGGGTGAAAGCTATGACATAGAAACAATATTCCCCGACGGCGGAATGGCACAACGTCAGATTGGTGTAATTTTGTCCAACCTCAACAAGTATATGGATTGTATCTGTGATAATTTCGATACAATGGGAGACAGAAACAGAGTACTTGTTCTCGGATTTCTGGCAAAGCTCAAGCACAGTGCAGTGTTTGACAGCTGGGCACATATGTTCAGCAACAAAAAGAAATATATATCTGTTATAACAGAGCTTGCAATTGACCATCTTGTAACAGGTTACGGAGCGAATATGTTCTCTGCACCTGACGACTGGACTCCCGAAGAGCTTTATGAGCTTATTGCATACATTGAGTCGTCAACGACGGACAAGCGTCTGTCTGCAGGATGTATAAAGTATATAACAGAGCACGATGACATTGACTGGGACAGATACGGAATAACGATAACGCAGCGTAAGAAACTCCCTCATGAAGCAGAAGAGGATTCAAAAACCATAAAACGTCTTCTCACCCGTGTCGGATACGAACCGTTCAGACGTGCGAAGTTTGAGGTAATAAAGCGTGATATTATGTCAGACCTTGATGAAAACCCGTCACCGTTTTTGATATCAAGACTTCTCGGAGCATTCTATATGTGGCAGGGTGCATACGGCAACCAGCCCGAAGCACAGCGCCTTGCAAGAAAAATAAAACGGCTTATTCTCGAACTGCGTGCAAAAGAACCGCAGTGCTATAACTATATGATAGCAAAGCTCGGAATAGAGATAATCGAGTCGCAGGGCCATTATCACGAGGAAATCATAAGCACCGAAACAGTTCCCGAAAGCTTCTGGAACTGGTTCTTAATCGGAGCAATGCGCAGTAAGCGTGATGACAAGAAAATGCTTTCATATATAAGAATTTATGAGGCAAACAAAATGCGGCTTTCGAGATATAACATAAAGAATGAGTTAAGAAACATATTCAAAGACGAAAATTGAAAGGAATGAAAATCATGAAAAGCATATTCAAGAAACTGATAATAACAATGTGTGCGATGTCTGTAACACTTACAGTCGCAGCAACTGCCGTATCTGCAACTATGACACCCAGAAGCGGCCCGAATGACACATCATCTGTCACAGACACCGTAAAGGGCGACAGCGGCAGTAAAACAACAACTGCAAGACAGAATGTTGCACAGGAGCCTGACAATGTAACAACACAGGCGGCAAGCCAGACCGTAACCGCAAAGAAATACCTCACAAAGTGGGGTGGATTCTGGTGGTTCCTGCTTTCAGTTATTGTAAACTTTATATTAAGCTGCTGGATAAGCAACCGTTTTTACAGACTTGCAAAGCGTAACACTCAGGGTTCAGCAGAGATCCGTGCTTTGAGAAAGGATATAGAGGAGAAGTTTGCATCAACGCTTGTTGATATAAATGAGCCTATGACCGAGGTTGTAAACCGAAACGAAAACTATGCGATGCACGATGACGGCATGGAGATGCCCGAACGCAGACAGAGCGTGGAAATCAACGACGAAGAGCGTGAAATCCTCGGCAGATGGGATATGAAGCGTGCTTCAGCTCCTGCAGTACCCAAAGAGAATGAGTCTGAGGATACATATGAAATGCGTCGTCCGATGGCAGGCATTACATTTGAAGACGAAGAGTCGGAAGCGCCTGCAGAGGTACAACCCTCAAAAATCGAAAAAGCAGGCAATAAGGCTAAGGACTTCCTAAGCAATATATTCCCCTTTGAAGACTAATAACCGTCGCATCTCGCACCTTTCCGCCAACTCGCGTACCGACGTACAGCCTCGTTGCCGGAAAAATACGACCTGCTCGGTTCTTAGGGGCAGAGGACGCATACCGCACCTTTCCGATAGCTCGCATAGACCACTATAGTCTCGCCATCGGAAAAATACGGTCTGCTCGGTTCTTAGATAGAAATATATCAGAAAAACTACCAAAATAACTGCTGTTAATTCAGCAGTTATTTTTATTGAAAAAATCACTTAGATGTGTTATTATAGAATAAAAGTAAAGGGGGTAATATCAAAATGAATAACCTTATAAAAAAAATATCGGCAATTTTGCTTGCAACAGGAATTGCTGTATCGGTAAGCGGATGCGGTGTTCTTACAACAACAAAAAAGATTATTGAAAAAGATGAAACACAGACCCAGGAAACAGATAATCAGATAATTGAGAATTATGAGCTTGCGACTCTTGTTCCGGCATCGGACATTCTTGAGGGGATTCCGTATATAGGTGACAGAGGCGACTGTAAAATGGACAAGGCAATGGCATTGGCATATAAAGATGCAATCGAGAGTATGCCTGAAAGACCGACAACAGAGCCTGAATGGGGAGAAAAAAGCGACTATTCGTTGCACGCACTGCTTGCAGACCCCGCAAGTGACGGTATGCCGATACTTATAACAGCGTATGTTTGGGAAAATTCCGGAAAGAGTTCTACGGAGTGCGAGAACGACTATGGTTTTAACCACGAATTAATACGCGTCCAATTATGTTTATTAATTTTATCCATATCGGTAGAATCATAATTTTTCTTAGTAGCGCGATTAATAGGACTCATATTACTATCCGAAAGAGAATAGTCGCGTCGAGCCCTTCTTTCATTCTCAAAATACTTTTGGTTTATACCTAATTTGTGAGCTCTGATATCTCTTTTCTTATATGCTTTACACCTCAGAAAATCGCCTTGTATATTCGATGCAATATACATCGTATTCATACCCTTATCATTATCGATTGGGAGAATCGTTTCCACGTAACAATTAATACTGTCTTTTTCTTCTAATTCAATAAATATTTCCGAACCGATAACACCAAATGGCGTTTCAGCATAAGTCGGAACATATAAATAGCTTTTGTTCTTTTTACTCTTTTGAAAATATGCCGATTGCCAATCAGGATAAGATAAATAGCAAACCTTTGCAGTGTCTCCTATCATTTGACTAATTTCTTGAGGAAGAACAACTATGCTATCGTTTTCTATCAATAATGTTATCACAGAATCTAATAGTTTACCTTGAACTTCATTCAGTGTTACTAACTTATTCCCATCAAATAGAGGAGTAACTTCGTTTTTATTGCTTGCCGATATCCCAAACCAACAT
>JAFODX010000137.1 GCA_017380475.1 Clostridia bacterium | reverse complement strand
TCAATTGAGTTTTTTTAACTAAAGATACCTTTATTGTATAATTTTTTTGTTTATTCCAACTAATTTCAGGTTATTCCCACTACTATACCGCATATAACAACCACAGCACAAAGGAGCTTGAAAACGGTGTTCTTTTCCTTAAATACAAACTTGCCGCCGAGAATAGTTATTATAACAGCTCCTTGCTTTAAAAGTGTAAGCGGAATTACATCACCAACACGGTTTGCGTTAAAGAGTGCACGGTCACCGATTACAAACATTACTGCTAAAAGTATCAACCAGTAATTTTTATAAATCATACGCCAGTCAATTTTTATCCGCTTAATTATAATATGTAAAAGATACAAAACTGTCAGAAAAAGCATATACCAGAATTGCAGCTGTGCCGGAGTTATGCCCGTTTCAGGACGCATAAACCATTTATCAAAAATCTCCGAACAGGAATTTGCAAAACACGATGCAAGAGTCAGAATAATATAACGCAACTTCACATTTTCACCGCCGAAGCTGTTTTTGGATACATTGAGCATCACAAGTCCGTCTATAACAAGTATCATACCAATTGCTTTCCCGAGAGTTATCGCCTCGCCGAAAAGGATTATACTCAACAGCGATGTTATAACCACTCTTGACATATCCATCAGTCCGTAAAATCCGATTGGTAACTTCTCAATTGCCTTGAACGAACACGTCCAGGCTATATAAATAATTGCCGATTTGATGAATATAAACGGAAGATAAATCCCTGACCCGTTAAATATCCCGATTGCCTCTTTCGTGTCAGGCAAAAGCAGAACAAGACTCAATAACGTATAGAAAAACAGAACTTCAATGATACTGCTCTTTTTAAGAGCAAGCTTTTTCATCACATCCCGTCCGCCCTTGAGGACGCCGTATAGTGCCGCCTGTGCTATCCACATAATTGTAATTTCTCCTTATGACAAAATAATTTCAAAATGCATCGCATTTTGCTCCATACCTATTCACTCTTCACTGTTACTTCTTCACTGTCTGAATCTATTCAGACTCATTTATCCTCCGTGTAGTCTTCAAAAGGTCTTATTCGGTATGTTACCCCAAGTTCATCAGCTATCCGGGCACATTCTTTTTCTTCAGCCTCAGTTATTGTGGTTGACACTGTAGAGAGCACAACCTCTTTAACATACGGTTTTACATCACCTGCAAACTTAAGCATTGCATCAAATGCATCAGGACCGAATATGTTCTGTGTCAACTCATAAAAACGTTCTTTATTCGGGGTATTGAGGCTTATTGAAACCACATCTATTCTTCCTTTGAAATCTTCTGCGGTCGGCTTTTTATGTATGAGGTCTGCCATACCGTTTGTGTTGATGCGTATCGGTAAATCCGTTATAGTACGCAAAAAGTCGCAAACTTCAAAAATTTCATAAAGTCTTTGTGTAGGTTCTCCGAAACCGCAAAAAACTATCTCTGTATATTTTGAAAGGTCACGCTTTTTGAATTCTTCGATTATTTCCTCCACAGACGGCTCACGTTCAAGCCATAAATCACCGTAAAGACTTTTACTGTTTTTTTCCTGACGCAAACAGAACGTACATCTGCACGGACACTTGTTCGTTAAATTTACATATAAGCCTGTGTGGACTTCATATAGTATTGTCATAACATATCCTCCTGAACGAAATTTATTAAAACGCATTAAAACGCCGTTTTCTGCTTTATTGGTGTTCTTTTTATGGGACAATTGTCGAAATTTGTTCTTTTTATGGGACAATTTTAAAAAAAGCACTTGAAATTCAAAAAAACTTGTGCTATAATAAAAACAGAACAGATGTTCGGAACGATTGTTTGATTTTTATTATGAAAGGAAGTATATTATTATGAAACCGTGTACTTATTTTATTATAGCAGTAATTTTGTTTTTAACTTCATTCGGAGCACTCACATCAACCGCTGCACTCGCAACCTTTGCTGTCGCAGTGATTACGCTGGCAGGCGGACTTTATACAAAATTCCTGCTCCGATAAATACCAACCTCTACATTATACTATTTTAATGTACAAATTTCAAGTTTTTTCTCCAAATTCCCCCGCCCGGATGCACTCTTTGTTGCATTCGGGCAATTTTTGTGATATAATATCAGTATTATTTGCATTTTTTGATTGAAATTCAGCAAAAAAAGTGATATAATATAAAGTGAGTGATTATGACTATGAATATCAGATTGGATTTACGTTTCGACGGTACAAATTACCACGGCTGGCAGATACAGCCGGGAAAACCAACCGTTCAGGGTATTTTAAAAGATGCTTTATTTAAGGTTACAGGTGAGGATATAACACCGAACGGATGCGGAAGAACCGATTCGGGTGTTCACGCATCGGGATATGTGTGCAACTTTGAAACCTCATCGGCTGTGCCGTGTGACAGGTTGCCGTACGCTTTAAATACTTTTCTTCCTGAAGACATTGTATGCGTAAACGCAGAATGTGTTCCGGACGATTTTTCTTCATCATATAGTGCAAAAGCTAAAACATACCGTTATACAATAGATAACAGCACTTTTTCTGATGTGTTTATGCAACGTTTTGCGTGGCATTATAAATATGCACTTGATATTGATAAAATGCGCCGTGCAGGTCAATACTTTTTAGGTACGCACGATTTTATAGGCTTTGCAAAAAGCGGATTTACGGTTAAAACCACTGTACGTACAATCTACGATATTAAGATAGAGAAAAATAACGATATTATAACCATAGATGTAACAGGCAACGGGTTCCTTTATAATATGGTACGGATTATTGCAGGAACGCTTGTGTTTGCAGGTGCAGGCAAGCTTGACCCTGACAGTCTTGGCGATATTATAGAATCCAGATCACGGAGTATGGCAGGAATAACAGCACCTGCAAAGGGACTTTGCCTCAGGGAGGTATTCTATGAATGATAAACACGACGAGTTGTTGAATGATCTGATAAGCTATTACAACTCTGACGAAGATGAAATAAGCGGTGATACAACCATAATCCCCGCAATAAAGCCCGAACCCGAACCGCAGGAGGAGCTGCTCGGCGATACACTTATAATGACACCGCCGCAGTCTGCATCTGAGATTACGGAAGAAACAACGGTAATTGATATTCCCGATGCCGGGGAACCTGAGGTTCCGCAGGACGAGATTTTCGGAAATCTCGACATCAACGGAAATGTTATACCACGTCAGGAAAGAGAAATTCCCAGACGCCGTATCCAACCGCTGCAGACACCGCAGACAGGACGGCACATTCACGTTGCACCTTTACGCAAAACAGGTTTGTGGCATTCACTTAAACCGTTCTGGGCTACAGTTATTGTTTCTGTAATGCTTGTTTTGTCGTTCCTTTTCTATGTTACAGATACAGGCATCATCGGAACATACAAAAGCAATTTTTCTTACAACCTTTCTCTGATTTTGCGTGTATTCGGTATCGAATATGACATAACAGACAGCCTGCCCGTTATAGGCGATAATAATAATATGTTCGGAATAACCGCACACGCAGAGGGCGAAGGCATAGAATATGATACCGTTAAAGAAAAAAAGATATCCATCCCTTTTTCTGAAGCAGACACTGCGTGTTTTGAAAAGTACGAAAACGGTGTTGTCTGCGCAAAATCAAATTATATATGTTTCATAAATAAAAAGGGCGATAAAGAATGGGAGTTTGAAACTCAGATTTCAAATCCGCTGTTATCAGCATCAGGGAAATATATCGCAGTGGCAGGTAAAAACAGCACATACCTGAACCTTTACAAGGGAAAGAAGCTCCTTTATTCTGTTCAGGTATCCGATAAAATCAAGGACTGTTCAGTATCGGAAAAAGGAGACGTTGCACTGCTGACGGATAAGACTGCCTATAAAGGCGGAGTTTTGGTTTTTAACAAAAAAGGCGAAGAAGTGTTTTCGTGGATTTCAGGAGTCAATTATATAACCTCGGTAACAATGCTAAAATCCCGGAACGTCGCCGTTTCGCTTGTAAGTACAGAAAACAGTGTTAAATCGTACGTGATGCTTTTTGATATTTTCAGTACCGACCCTATAAACGGTACTGAAATAGCAGATTCGCTTGTATTTGATTCTACAGCATATAAAAACAATACATATGCGTGTGCTGACAACTCAATAACAAGCGTAAATTCAGACGGTGAGCTTAATTACAGTGTGCGTTTTGATAATATGAATATCATGCATACTGCAACCGATAAAAAAGGCTGGCGTGCAGTAAGTTATACCGAATCGCATCTTCCGTACATAAATATATACAACAAAAGAGGAAGTCTGTATTCTACCACTGCAACCGAATCCATACCCAATTATATTGACCTCTATAAATCAACCGTGCTTTATAATAACGGCAGAGACGTTATATGCGGCGAAATAGACGATATAAAATCCCGCTATTCCGCACCTATGACAGTCAAGAATCTTATACTTATAAACAGAAGTACATATATGGTTGTTTACGAAAACAGCCTTGAGATAATAAAAAGATAAATTTTTTCTGAAAGGAATGATATAAAATGTATAGTGACATTGTAAAAAAAGGTGTTGAAAAAACACCGCACCGTTCGCTTTTTAAGGCAAGCGGTCTTACGGACGAGGAAATTTCACGTCCGTTGATCGGCGTAGTTTCGTCAAAGAACGAGATTATCCCCGGTCATGTTCATCTTGACAAGATTGCAGAAGCAGTAAAGGCAGGCGTAAGAATCGCCGGCGGTACTCCGCTTGAGTTCCCCGCAATCGGCGTTTGTGACGGCATCGCAATGGGACATGTAGGTATGAAATACTCACTCGCATCACGTGAGCTTATTGCAGACTCAATCGAGTCAATGGCATTGGCACACGGCTTTGATGCACTTGTACTTATCCCCAACTGTGACAAGATAGTTCCCGGTATGCTCATTGCCGCATCAAGACTTAATATCCCGTCAATCATATGCTCGGGAGGTCCGATGCTTTCAATGAACTTCAACGGCAAAGACCGTGACCTTAACACTGCATTTGAAGCAGTTGGTGCGTTCAAGGCAGGTACAATCGACGAGCAGGGACTTTTAGACCTTGAAGAGGCGGCTTGCCCGACCTGCGGTTCATGCTCAGGCATGTTTACTGCAAACTCAATGAACTGTCTTTGTGAAGTTCTTGGTATGGCACTGCCCGGTAACGGTACAATCCCGGCTGTATATTCAGAAAGAATCCGCCTTGCAAAGCAGGCAGGTATGAAGATTATGGAGCTTTTGGAGCGTAATATCCGTCCTCGTGACATTATCACTCCCGATGCGCTCTATAACGCATTGCGTGTCGATATGGCACTGGGCTGTTCGACAAACTCAATGCTCCACCTCCCCGCAATTGCATACGAGGCAAAAGCTCCGATTTCGCTTGACTATGCAAACGAAATCAGCGAGGCAACTCCGAACCTATGCCACCTTGCACCGGCAGGCGACCATCACGTTCAGGACCTTTATGCCGCAGGCGGTGTAACAGCAGTTATGAACGAACTTTCAAAAGCAAACTTACTTAAGCTTGATACAATGACCGTAACAGGCAAAACCCAGGGCGAAAACATAAAGGGACGCGAGGTCAAAGACTACAGTGTTATCCGTCCGCTTGATAACCCGTATTCAAAGACAGGCGGTATAGCAGTACTTAAGGGTAACCTTGCAGTAGACGGCTCGGTTGTAAAGAGAAGTGCCGTTGCTCCCGAAATGCTCCAGCACGAAGGTCCTGCAAAGGTATATGACAGTGAGGACGAAGCAATTGCGGCAATATACGCAGGCAAGATTAAGGCAGGCGATGTTGTTGTTATCCGTTACGAAGGACCTAAAGGCGGACCGGGTATGCGTGAGATGCTCTCACCCACATCTGCTATATGCGGTATGGGACTTGACAAGGACGTTGCTCTTATCACAGACGGTCGTTTCTCAGGTGCAACAAGAGGTGCTGCAATCGGTCACGTTTCACCCGAAGCTATGGAGGGCGGCCCGATAGCTTTCGTTAAGGACGGCGATATCATCGAAATCGACATTACAAAGGGTATCCTTAATGTCAAGGTATCTGACGAAGAAATGGCAGAAAGAAAGAAAGGCTGGACACCGAACGAGCCGAAGATAAAAGCGGGATATCTGAAGAGATATTCAAAGCTTGTATCATCAGCTATGCAGGGTGCAGTAATGCTTGACGACTAAATACGACGGTTTATTTACAGACCATTCAAATTTAAAATAAAACTCTTGACAAAGCGGGCATTATTTGTTATAATACCACTTGTGTCAAGAGGCACGCTGGTGTAGCACAGAGGTAGTGCACTTCATTGGTAATGAAGAGGTCGGCAGTTCGATTCTGCTCACCAGCTCCATAGGGAAACGGCTTAACCCTGCGGTTATAGCCGTTTTTTGTTGCTTATTTTTAGCGATTAAAATATCAAAAAGTCACGAGTAAAAACGGATAAAAACGAGCTTCACGTAGTCAATCGCGTAGTCAAAACAAAAAGAGGAGTTATTCACTCCCCTTGATGTTTCTTTACATTTCTTGACGGTGTATCAGTTAAAGACTCCGGCACGGTCGAGAATGGTTAGTATTCTCATCATATCAGTGGTGAGCATCAGCTCGCCTTTTTCGTTGCCCTCAAGTCTGCCCTGGTCGACAAGCTTCTGAATAGTCGGCTTGTAGCTTTCATTCATATTCTTATCAATGTAATTAAAATATCCCGTCTTTTCCTTGAGCTCTGCAATCTCTTTCTTTAATTCCTCATACTGTGACATTGTTAGTTCCTCGCTTTCTTTTTTGGTGGTATTGTTCCAGTGTGCTTTCATTTCCTCGAATGGGTAGTATTTACCGGGACAGCCCGTAGCTCCGACCTCTCTGTGACCTTTTATGCCTGCCGTTGGGTACTTACCCTTTAAATAGGTTAAAAGCTCCTTGAGGGCGGTTTTCTGTGCCTGTGGCATTGTCTTTTCTGTTTCATAATTACCCTCGACACATACGCCCATGCTGATACTGTTCTTGCCTGAAGCGTGAGCTCCTGTCGCCCATTCGGGACGTCCTCTGTATATACTACCGTCTTTTCTTATAAAGAAGTGGTAGCCTATGCCGGTCCAGCCGTTGCCTTTGTGCCAGTTGTCAACCTGCTGTGCTGTGCAGGTTATGGCTGCGGCGTGGTGCAGGACTATGTAATCAGTCCGGGGACGTGTTGAAAGTCCTGTTTTCCATTTCCAGTTTGTTTCAATTATATTCATTCTATTGTTACCTCGCTTTCTGTTGCCGGGATAAGTGACGCATCAATCATTCCGACAAGCTTGCTTGATGACAGCTCTGTTATATTATCGCTGTCGATATTTCGAAACATTGCCATCATATTCCGAAGCATTACACCGCACCATTCGTTGAGTGCTGCAATGTCCTTTTTGTCGTCGCCGGTAAGTTTCGGGGGCGTTCTTATATCAAGTACCATTTGCTTACTCCTTTCTTTAATACGTCGAATACTTAACGCTCGGTGTCGTTCCCGGTTGTTCCTTGTACCGTCTGCCACCCTCGGCGGTATGTATCTCTATTTCGTGGATTACAACCTTACCTGAACCACTTATTTTGTACTTATATGTGGTTGCGTTCTCGGCTCTTACGGGGCAGTTAAACACCTTTAGCCCTGTTTCAGTGAATGTGCTGTGCAGTCGCCACTCTTCCCGGTCGTTCTGCGTCCATACTTTGAAGTGTGCCCCCTCTGACACGTCGGCAAGTATCCACAACTCGCACACTGCCTTGTTGTCAATGGTATAGTTCCGCAGTGGGACACTTTCAAGATACCACTCAAAGCTTACTCCATCCAGATTGTCGCACTCGTACAATGTTGTTTCCGTGCAGATATACATCCCGCCTTTGAAGTGAAACATATCAATCGCCGGTATATCGTCCTCTTTATACCATACGTCCCTTGACATATCATACTTTACAAGTTCCCTTGTTCCGTCTGATTTGACGCCAACCGCAAAATATCTGTCAGTGCTCTGACCTGCAACAGCATCTACATACGGAGTGTTAAGCTTATCCGATATAAGATACGGTATTGAACCACTGTAGGCATAAAATCCTTTATAGCTTAAGAATATTACACCGCCGGGCGTTGAGATTGCTGATCTTGGGGATATGCATCCAATACCTTTTATAATGGTTGCTGAATAATTTGTCGGATTTGTTCCTGAAATAACAGTTATAGAATCGTGTTTAAACGCAACAAGGTCATTGTTATAGGAGCATAATGCTGTAAAAGTTCCCGGTGCATCTGAGGGGATACGTGCGGCGAACTTATTTGTTATATCTGCGGAAGAAAAAGAAAATATATCATCCGATGCAGAACCGTATATCTGATTTCCCGATGGGGTGCTTCCCCATATTCTGCCATGATGAAGTGTGATATTGTCAAATGTCCTCATACGTCTTTTCAGGGTTACTCCGGAACAATAAAGACT
>JAFODX010000136.1 GCA_017380475.1 Clostridia bacterium | reverse complement strand
CCACAAGCGACAAGAATCTGTCCTTGTGTGAGAAATTCCTATAGCCTGTGTCTTCAGTTTTAATATGTTAGAAAGAAAGATTTTTAATAAAAAAGAAAAAACCTGAAGCAAAAATAGCTTCAGATAAAAAAACGACATGACCACAGGAGTACACTTTTGCTCATATAAAAACAACAAATCCGAACACATCGTTGGAAACAGATGGTTCGGATTTATGTTGTTTGTGTTTGCTCCACGATTTTGAACCCCTATTTTCAAAAACAAATTACGAGGTTCACTCGCTTATAAATATAACCTCGCCGCTAATAGTGTTTAACGATAACTTCGAACTTTGATCGATATCAGTTAATATCCTTAACAGCGTTGCAACGCACGGTCACACGACTTGCTCCTCCCGGGGTGCAGGTATAGAGAGACAAATCAAACCCACTTGCAATCATTTCTTTTGTAGCTTCCTTCGGCAAAGTTTCCCTAAGCACTGTTTCATAGTAATGAGCTACCCCATTCACATCCGTAAAGAAAACAATATCGCCTGTCTGCAATTCTGATAACCTGCCAAAATGTGATTTATAATTATGCGCCGCAATCACAAAAATCCTTTTCATAATATGTTCCGTAATAAAGACATGGTGCTTTTTTCAGCTTGGCATAACTCCAATCTGTTAAAACGGGTAATTCCAAATCAAGAACCGGAATTGTCAGAATTCCGATACAATCATAACCGTCTACATTAACAGTAGGCATTTTTGCTGGTGTTTCATCTTGTGAGATATTTTGACCAATCATACTTTGAACATTTTCGAGCAGTTTATCGGTAGATTTTGCAGCGTTTTGCGCTTCCCAACCGTTGTATGCTAAAAAACAAGCAGAGCAAAGCAGACAAAAAACACCAAGCAAAATACAGATTATACCTATCCGTTTACGCATTTGTGTCCCTCTTTTTCTGCAAAAGCGTTATTCCGACTGCAATTAACAGCATACCACCCACCGCAAATACGGGAATCGGCCATGTTTGCTGACCTGTTTTAATCAAAGTGGAAGTATTGGTAACTGTAAAAACATATCCTTTTTGAGAATATGTTGCAGTGAATCCTTTTGGAACATTAATTTCCTTAATACTGTAGGCATCACTTTCAGGCATACTGTTGTATGTTGCCTGCCAATTATTTTGCGCATTAAGGATTGCTGTTTTGACCACATTGCCATTTTGCAAAAGCTGTACTGTAACATTATCCACAGCTTCAGTGGACGCGTCAGTATTCCATATTTTTTTAACGGTGATGGATGTGAGCTTTGCAACCTCTGTTTTTGGCGAAGCATTTACCTCGTACTCATAGCCGTCAGCATTTTTAGCCGGTACCGTTACAACAAACGGTGTGCAGGGTGCATACCCATCCACAGTACCGGTCTGTTTAATAAAATACAAGCCCAACGCAAGCTCCTTACAGGTTGCTGTTCCGTTTTCATCAGTAGTTACTTTGAAGGATGGTACAGTGTGATCTGAAACAAATATATCCAATTTCGTCGCTAGAGACGGATCGGCAATGTCAATTCCTGAATTTTCAAAGGAGTCAGTGAAAACATAGCTCAAATTTCCGTCAGTATTCATACGAACTGTTGCAACATAATATACGCTGAGCTCTGCGCCGATAATCGGTTCTTTTTTGTGCTGTTCTGTCAGAGTAACAGAAACAGAACCGTTTTTTGGGGGGTCAAAATCTTGTGCAAAAGCAGTGGATGAACAGGTCAGAATCAATAATGCTGCTACACACAAAGTTATCAATTTACGGTGCATGCTCTGTGCCTCCTTCCTCTTTTTTCTTTTGTTGAGTATTCTTAGGCGGCTCTCGGTACTTAACAAGCAAGTGAATAAGAAGCACAAAGAGCATCGGGGCGGCAACTGCCGGTGTTACCAGCAACGGCTCTATGCGGAACGCCTCATTAGAAACATAAAGCACAGGCTTCGCTTTAATTGTTTCAATTCTTACACCCCGCACCAAAAGTCGGTGCGTATTGATACCATAAGGTGTACAGGTAAACAGCGTACAATAGTCACCGCCTTCAATAATCTGCAAATCCGAAACATCTGTAGGTACTATTACTTTTATTAAATCGACCTGATATGTCAGTACTTGATCCAATATGATAATTTGAAAAATATCCCCTTTTTCGAGCCGATCAAGGTCGGTAAACAGCTTTGAACTGGGCAGACCACGATGAGCAGACATAACACTATGGGTGTTTTCACCACCAACAGGCAAGCTGCTACCCTCCAGATGACCGACACCTCTATTCAGCACATTATCAGATGTACCGTGGTAAATCGGAAGCTCAACGCCAATACGGTCGATTTTAAGATAGCCGATCATATCATTATCAGTTACGCTAAGAGTATCAAAGTATCGACACATTTTTATAATCTACCAACGGATAATCTGTTTCATATAGCGCCTTGTTGTAATCATAGGCTCGTTCAAAAATAGTTTTGTAGTCTTTTTCGTTCAGATTATCCAAAACAGATTCATAATCAGTAATTGCACGGCTTTGGGTCTTACTGTTCCAGTAATCGCTGAAGGCAGGATATAACAGAATGCAGATACCTACCAAAAAACCAATAGTTAAAAAGATTACGGTCTTATGTTTTCTCATAGGCATCTCCTTTCTGTCATACTTTCAATGGGAGGAGAGAAGATTTTCTCTCCTCCCTTTTAGATTATTTCCGAAGTTAAAAATTAATCAGCGTAAACTGACATCT
>JAFODX010000135.1 GCA_017380475.1 Clostridia bacterium | reverse complement strand
CCGGTATATTTTTTGTGCTGTTCTCTGTCGATAAGCTTTATATCCTGCATTATATAATCAAATTTATCAATTACTTTTTTATAAGTTTCCGAATCCGTATAACCGCTTGTCTGTATCGCTTTATGCATATCAGGCAAGGAGTCTGCAAGAGCACATACAAACTCGCTCTGCATCATCGGTTCACCGCCCGATATTGTTACGCCACCGCCTGTTATCTTCAGAAAATCCGCATTGGATTTCAGTTTGTCTGCAAGTTCTTCCACCGTCATTTCCTTACCTGCAACAGAGAGACAACCGTTTGCACAGGCGTGAATACATCTGCCGTGTGCCTGACATTCCGGATGGTCACATCCTGCCTTGCATCTGCCGCATTCGACACATAATGCCTTTTTGTGCATCAGCTGCGGTTTGCCCGAAAGCCCCTCCGGATTATGGCACCATATACACCGAAGCGGACAGCCTTTCAAAAATACTGTAAAGCGTCCGCCCGGTCCGTCATGGATTGAAAACTCTTTTATGTCAAATATTATACCCGTCATACCGTGTACTGCTGACGGCTCATAACGTGGTCCTGATATTCCTTATCAAGCTCTACGAAATATGCACTCCAGCCCCAGATACGAACAACAAGCTGACGATGTGCATCAGGATTTTCCTGTGCAGCCTTCATAAGCTCTGTGTTAACAGCATTAAGCTGCATCTGGTGTCCGCCCATATCAACATATGCTTTTACAAGCGCAGCTACCTTCTTGACACTCTCCTCGTCCTTGAACATCGAGCTTGCAAACTCAAGAGTAAGCGGTCCGCCGTTCATTGCACGTGACAGGTCAGGCTTTGTGAATGACTTGATAACCGATACCGGTCCGTTTATCTTTGCGATAAGACTTGCTGAATAGTTAGTACCGAATGCTTCACCCTTAAGTCTTCCGTCAGGTGATGCACCGATTTCATCAGCGTGCCACAGATAGAACATTGCTGAACCTGCACCTGCTCTGTAAATACCGCCACGGCAGTTTACTCTGCCCTCAAGCTCGTCTGAGAACATTCCGAGTATTGTTACTGCGTGCTTATCCACCTCGTCGATATCGTTACCCATCTTCGGTGCTTCATATCTGACTATCGGCAATATCTCACTGTGCTTTTCAAAGTTTGAATCAACAGCCTCAATCAAGTCGTCTTTTGAGATTGACTTGTCACCGTAAACGTACTTTTCTATTACTACAAGTGAGTCAGCAGCTGTAGCAATACCTGTACCGTGGATACCGAAGTTGTTGTACTTACATCCGTCATAGATACCGCCACGCATCATTACGTTCATAAACGGTGACGGAACAAACCACAGATTATCAAACTGTGCACAGATTTCATCACACTGTGTATGTATCTCTTCTCTGATTTTCACCATAAAATCATCAAATGTTTCACAGTTTAAAAGGTCACGATGCAAGCAGATGTCAACCACTTTCGGGAAAGACATTGCACCGATATTGTCAACATCACCGCCGACAGCCGGAATTATGAACTCCCAGCAGGCAGCAGTTACATAGTTTCTTGCATCGGCAAGTTCATAGCCAAGCTTTACAAGTCCGTCAACAACCACGTCATCATTTGAATACTGCGGGAAGCCAAGACCTGCCTTTGTAAGCTCACTTCCAAGCTCATATATTCTCATCGGTGTGTTCTTGTTTACTCTCAGGTTAATCTTCGGGTCGATAAGGAGCAGGTTCTTACTTGCCTTTAAGCAAAGCTCTGAAAGAAGGTTGAATACCTCGTTTCCGTCCTCGTCAACGCCACCAAGTGCCATACTCTGTCCGTTGTCGCCCTGCTGTACGCCAACGTACATATCACTGTCCTTGTTGAATGAGAGGAAGAAGTTCTCAACCATCTCAAGTGCAGTTTCCTCTGTGTAGAGTCCCTTTTCCATATCTGCTTTAAGATACGGATACATATACTTGTCAAATCTGCCGACAGTGTTATGGTAGTTTCCCTCAAGCCAGAGCGAGAAGTGGATTATTCTGAATGACTGCAAAGCCTCGTGAAATGATGTTGCACCATAACGCGGTACTCTTTCGAGTATCTTTGCAATATCGTCCTTACCCTCTTTTATTGCAGCTTCACGGTAACGGTCAGTAAGGTCAAATATAGCGTCAATCACACGCTTACCGTATTCATCTGCATCCTTTCTCATCTCAACAAGACCTTTTTTGATTACCGTCTCGTAATCCGGTGAAAGGTTTGACATATAGCCAAGCTCGTGGATATAATACTTTTCTCTGAAGTCTGCCCACTCATCCTCTGTGAAGCAGTCGGGTATATTTTTAATAGTTCTTACAAAACAGATTTTTTCATCCGGCAAAAACACAGGTGTTTCTTCCTTTGAAAGAAT
Organism: Clostridia bacterium; assembly: GCA_017380475.1. Classification (GTDB taxonomy): domain Bacteria; phylum Bacillota; class Clostridia; order UBA1381; family UBA1381; genus Ornithomonoglobus. Next base: position 2,298 of record JAFODX010000135.1, on the reverse strand, counting down.
TTCAAAACGTCTTGTCATTCTCTCTTTCGGCGAAAGACCTTCTGCCTTAAACTGCGATGCAAGGTCAACATCAAAGTCTCTTCTGAACTTATGATGTTCTCTGTTTACTATGTAATTTAAAAGTTCTTTACTCATAATTTTTACCCCCTTTCCATATTTTATGGTTATATGTAAATTATATCATATACTATTCCAAAAAGCAAGCATCCGATGCAAAAATTTTGCATCGGATGTAAGAAAATTTTATGTCATTCAATAAGGTTTTTTATAATGTATGCAATAGCACTTTCATCGTTTGACGGAACAACCGCTTCTGCTTCTTTTTTCAGCTCGTCTACTGCGTTTGCTACAGCATAGCCGTGTCCGGCAAACTGTATCATTTCAATATCATTCATATTATCCCCTACGGTGTATATATCCTCACGCTTTATGCCGAGAAGCTCTGCCAGTTTCTCCACACCATAGCCTTTTGTTGCACCCGTTGCAACCATATCAAGATAGTACTTACCGCTTCGGGTTACATAGCCGTCATCGTACTCCTTACGGTATATCGGCTCGAACTTATCAAGAGCTTCATCATCGCCGATTATAAGTGCCTTTGTCCACGGCTTATCCCACACTTCGTCCGGCATATGAAATGTAACGGCATAGTTCTTGCCTCGCAAACGGTCTGTTTCAAAGCACTCACGAAGAATGTAAATATGCTCATCTGAATAAACCTCAAGACCGAACTGCGGTTGCGTTTCGTAGACCTTACGTATTGCCGTCTTTCTCTCTTCCTCAATGTTTCTTTCGTACAAAAGAACATCGTTTTCAAAGGAATACATCTGTGCACCGTTATATGTTATTGCAGGTGCATTTATGCCGATTTCATCAACAAAATTACGCACTGCCGCAATCATTCTTCCGGATGCCACACTGAATTTACCGCCCTCAGAGGTGAAATATTTTATTGCATTGTAATTTTCCTCTGAAACCTCACGTTTTGAATTGAACAGTGTTGCGTCCATATCAGACACAAGAAGTTTTCCGTCAAATTTACCCAAGTTATTCTGCTCCTTTAGCTGTCTTTACGCCAAACCATTTTATTTACAACACCTGTATAGCTCTGTATGAGTTTTACAACCTTTGTTGATACATTTTCGTCTGTATAGTCGCCTACAGGAATTCCATAGTCTCCGTTTTCATTCATCATAACTGCAGTATCGACAGCCTGAAGAAGTGATTTTTCATCAATACCTGCAAGCACAAAACACGCCTTATCAAGTGCCTCAGGACGCTCTGTGCTTGTTCTTATACATACTGCCGGGAACGGTTTTCCGACACTTGTGAAGAAACTGCTCTCCTCCGGCAATGTTCCGCTGTCTGAAACAACAGCAAATGCATTCATCTGCAGGCAGTTATAATCATGGAAACCAAGCGGTTCGTGCTGTATAACTCTCTTATCAAGCTTAAATCCGCTTTTTTCGAGTCTGTTACGGCTTCTGGGATGACAGGAATAAAGTATGGGCATATCATACTTCTCTGCCATCCTGTTTATTGCTGTAAACAGGCTTGTAAAGTTCTTTTCTGTATCTATATTCTCTTCACGGTGCGCCGAGAGAAGAATGTATTTACCCTTTTGAAGACCGAGGCGTGAATGGATATCACTCTTCTCGATGTTCTCAAGATTATTATGCAACACCTCTGCCATCGGCGAGCCTGTTACATAAGTACGTTCTTTCGGCAGTCCGCAATCTGCAAGATAACGTCTTGCGTGCTCTGAGTATGCAAGGTTTACATCTGATATTATATCCACAATTCTGCGGTTTGTTTCCTCCGGCAGACATTCATCCTTGCATCGGTTTCCTGCTTCCATGTGGAAAATAGGAATGTGAAGTCTTTTTGCACCGATTACCGACAGACAACTGTTTGTGTCGCCAAGTACCAAAACTGCATCGGGGTTAATTTCAACCATCAGGTCATATGACTTTGCAATGATGTTACCCATTGTCTGACCAAGGCTGTCGCCTACTGCGTTAAGATATACATCGGGTTCCTCAATCTGCAGGTCCTTAAAAAATACGCCGTTTAAGTTATAGTCATAGTTCTGTCCTGTATGTGCAAGAACTGTATCAAAATACTCCCTGCACTTGTTTATAACCGCTGCAAGACGGATAATTTCAGCCCTTAATTTCGGAGTAAGTGTCCCTTATTTTCACGGTTGATATTCGGAGGGACACTTCGAGGTTCGGGCTATGTCGCGTAGGGGCTCCACCGTGTCGGAACGATACCGACCGACAACAAATGAAAAACCCT
>JAFODX010000134.1 GCA_017380475.1 Clostridia bacterium | reverse complement strand
GTAACTCTACCACCGCAGGTTCTTCTTCTGGAACATCAGGCAATTCAACCGGTTCAGAATTAAACGGCACTTCCATTGTTGCCAAGCCCCGTAAATATACATCACCACCTTTTTCGTCAATTTCGTAACCCATAGCACGGCGCCAGTCATTAACAGTAAGCGTTCCTCGGCTCAAGCCTTCGTTTACAATCTGCAATTTCTGTGCAATATCTTCTTCGACTGTATTTTCATGTCTTAAAATAAGTGTACGCTCTGGGTCGAAATCTTCCCACAAGAGCTGATTATTCATAACTCGTTCAAACATTCTTAAATCGTCTGCAAGTACATTCTTATTCAACAAATAAAAAGCCGAGTCGATTGTAGAACGGTTAGAAGATTCAAGGATACCGACGATTTCCGGCGGAATATGGAACTGCTGCAATGCACTGTCACGCAAATAACGTCTTGATTCTACAAAGTCCAATTCTCTAGGTGACTCTGCGATTTTTTCAAACTTTGTATTTTCGCCCGTCATTACCATAATGTCGTGACTATGGAACAAGCCCGACATCTTTTCTTTCCAGGTCTGTTTAATCTGGTCTGCGGTGTCCTTGTCACCGTTAGGCGCATAAATAATAGCACTAGGAGTTGCGTCATTGTAAAAAAGATTTTTTGCATACTTTGCTGCAAACTCGTCACTCTGTACTTCATCACCGATTGCTTCAGCAACACCGTGTCCACGGCCATAAGGATCAAGTAAATCTATATCTTTAAAACTGATTACATCATTTACAGGCACTTTAATTGCGTTACCGCCTGCGCTTCCGTATGGGTAGATTTCCCAAAATTGATTATGTACAGTAGGAGTAGTAACAACCCAAGAAGGTGATACTGGAAGAAGTGCAACAGGCTTTCCTTTGTCATCACGCACTTTCAAAAGGTATGCTTCGCCGACAAGTTTATAGCAGGCAAATACAAAATAGCGGATATTCCAACAGGTTAAATCTCTGTAAGTAGGACAAGGATTTTCAAGCAGATTGTAAATCTCATGCTCTTCAATAATTTCTGCATTGTTCTTGTTCTGTCTTAATTCTTTCTTGTCATAAAGATACAAGTCAACGCTTGCACATTTTGTTGCAATAATACGAACGCCGTCAAGACGAGGGTTCTTTTTATACAACTCAAGAAGGTCTGTTGACGCTAAGCTCGGCGCATAACTCCAGTTCTTCCTGATTGCATTTTTGATTTTATCTGTGATTTTTGACATGGTTTCTTCCTCATGTACTGTTTATATAAAAACAACAACAATACTTTAGATATTAGTATTGTCTATTTTTGTATACATAATAATTTATTGTTGCTTATTTGTCAAAAATCTTATAATATAAGTATAACCTCCCAATAATGGTATAGTTACTTAGCACGGTTACGGCTTCTCTCTCTTCCCGTAGCCGTGCTTTTTTTATATCGTTGAGCCGGTTGACTTACCGCACCAGCCGGAACCGTCACAAGTTGCAATCCCGGTCCATTCAATAACACGCACTAACTTTCCGCCACAAATACAAGTCTGCTTGTCTTTCTGCTTGTCGTATTCTGCAAGCGGAATATCACGCTCGCAAGTGCCGTTGCAAGCCGGACATTTAAATTTATAATTCAAAATAGTTCTCCTTGACGCCATACTTCAATTATTCCTTCCTGATGTTTTGGAACGAATAACCGTTCAATCGTTTTCTGGTCTGCACCGCTATTCATCATAACTGATTTTTCAATCTCATCAATGCAGATAAAACGATTCCGGGGCATTTCATACTCACTGATTATTACAGGCTCGGTCTGTTTTTCACACCAAGAATAAAACCGTTCATAATCGAATAAGTTTTTATTTTCGCTTCCGTATGCGTTTGTATTTTTGTATGGAATGTCGCAATAGATAAGACTGTTCGGCAAGATATTGACTTGAGCATAATCTAGCTGCAAGGATTGCAAGGATTGCAAGGATTGCAAGGATTGCAAGGATTGCAAGGATTGCAAGTATTGCAAGGATTGCAACCTGTTCAGCGCTTCCAACTGCTGTTGTCTTGAAAACCCTTGAAGTTCAGTTATCCTCGGGTCATCAATTACCTTTTCGGTAATTCTTTTCGTTGCAATGTATCTGTCATATATATTACCGATAGGTTCTATCTCTTTCAAGTCTAAACCTAACTTATCGGCTAAACTGTAGTCGTGAAAAAAGATTGCATAGTGCCAGGCTTTTTTATACGGCTCAATGTCTTTACCGTAAAGATAATCCCTGCCGTTGTTTCCAAAACTCCACGCATATTTTACATAAGGGTCAGAATCTTTTAGGCGGAAAAAATCTTCCCGACTTATCCAGCGGTTTTCATTATCGTATTTACCGTTGATTGCATTTAAGAATAACTTGATACCGTCACCGTCAATATCATTACAGAAATAGCGCTTAAACTGTTGCATGATTAATGCACGCTGGGTTATAGCACAACCACCGGCAAATAAATCATAGAAGTTATCACGAACGGGAAAGTGACTATATACCCACTCGGCTATTCCGTTCTTACTGCCTTTATACACACACCCATAACGCATTATTATTTTGTCACCATTTTTTTAGGTTCAGTCTTTGCAACACTGTGCTTAATTGCACCGACGGTTGCCACCTGAACTTCCGGCACAAAACATAAACCCGCATATTCGTTCTTGTAAATATATCCGCCTGGAACCCTTGTGATCTCGTAACTGTTCACTGC
>JAFODX010000133.1 GCA_017380475.1 Clostridia bacterium | reverse complement strand
TTTTTGAGTTCATTTTCACTGCTGGCTGACCACATAATTGCACGGTATAAAATTCTGCTGTTCTCAAACGAATAGGGCAGACCTGAAATGTAAACAGAGCGTCCTTTGCCGAATGAATTTACAGCCATCTGAACTTCCTTGTCACGCTGTATTATGATGTCTGTGTTTTCCAATGCATAAATGCTCTTTTTGCCTTCACCGAAATCTACAGGCTTTGTACAGTCTTTGAGAATGAAATGGTCAGGATTTTCGTCCCAGTTATATTTATCGTAATTAAGTGTAAAACCCGTTTCTTTTTCCACACCCAAAACAGAAGCAAGCTGTAGAAAATGTCCCTGATACTGATGCCCTGACGGCTCGCCTATACCGATAAAGCCACCGCCGTTATAAACGAACTCACGAACTGCTTCAACTATGGCGGGATTTTCCCAGTATATTCCGCCGGTGTGTGCCGTATCAGCATCACCTACATTGATTATTACGTCAATATCCTTTAATATATTTCTGTCATTTAAAATATCATCAAAGCTTATAAAAACAACATCAAACGGTGCACCCGAAAGAGTTTCAATTATACCTGCATATGAGTAGTTTTGCTTTTGGTACAAAGCGTGATGAACCATATGGCAACCCCATGCACGCATCTTTCCCCAGCAGTTTAAAACGGCAACTTTTTTAATGCAGTACGGTGTTGTTCCTTTAATGTTTTTGTAAAGCTCTCGGAATTCATTGCATACATCTTCAACGTAGTCGATAAAAGCCGGAAATTTAAGCGCAAGCTTCAGATAACCGCCGTAGCCTATGCGGTCAACAGGTTTTCTTAATATTGCACGTCTTGCAGTTACCCAGTTTTCTTTTGCTTCCTTTACAGGGTCACCGCCCTCATAGAATGTATCGGGGAAGAAGTAAGGCAGAAAACGCCCCTCTGTATATTTCACACCCGGAATATCTGAAATCAATCTGAGCGTTGAGCCGTTACCGACAGAACCCACCACAGCGTCAAGATTACAAGATTTAAATTCTTCCATAAACGGTTCTGTACCTATCCAGTGGTCGCCTAAAAACATCATTGCTTCTTTGCCCGCTTCGTGAGTAATATCTGCCATTTCTCTCACAAGCTTTGCAACTTCTCTGCGTTGGAAAGCCTGAAAGTCCTTGAATTCCTTTGACGGTACTCTGTACTGATTGTTGTAATATCCCTGGTCAATGATATATTCGGGACGGAACTTATATCCGACCTCTTTTTCGAACTGCTCTAAAATATACGGAGATACTGATGCTGAATAACCATACCAGTCAACATACTTTTCTCTTTTAAGCTCGTCAAAAATCAGGGTAAACTGGTGGAAAAATGTAGTGTATCTCAAAACATCCACATAGGGATGTTCATCAATGAATTTACGAAGTCTTTTCATTGTAAATTCCTTTGTTTTTGGCTGACGAACATCAAAAGTTATCTGATGTTCAAAATTGGTCCAACTGTTTGTAACAGCATTGTACATATGTACAGGGTCCCATATAAGATAGGCAAGAAAGCTCACGGTGTATTCGTGGAACTTTGAGGGGTTTTCCAAAATCACACAGCCGGTATTTTCGTCGTAGAACCAGTTTTCAGACGGGAAAACTTCCGATGTTGTTCTGTCAACAACCTCCCACCAGCGTTTAACATCATCTCGTGTATTTACCTTGATAAGTTCATCGCTTATTCCTTTCATCAGAGGTATTGAAAGAGTGTTGTCTGTTGCAGTATAAAAGGCGGTCATAATATAGCACTGCTGAACCTCATCGGGATTGGCTTTTGCCCATTCGTTATCCTTGCGTGTTGTATAGTATGTAGAATAAATTTTTGCATCTGCATCTTTAAGCTCCTGCGGAAAATCTGTTCCGTCGCAGTCGCGAATGGCATCAGCACCCCATTTTTTAAGGATTTCAATAGTTTCGGGAACAATATCCATATCGGTAGGAATTGTTACTCTGCCGTGTGTTAAATCTGTTTTCATATTACCCTCCTTAAGTTTACCAACTGTTCCTGTTGACGGAACAAAATATTTGTGATATTATTATATTAACATTATAACATACTGATAAAACCTTGTTCAACAAGAAAATATTGATAGAAAATATAAATAAATTGATATTCGAGGTGATGATATGGAAGCAACAGCATTTTATCCTGTGCAGACAAAACGGGAAAAAGAGCTACCTTTTTATATAACGTCAATCGGAACGACTCCGAAAGAAGAACGCATATACCGACCGATGGGAAGTGACAGCTATCAGATTCTTTATACAAAAAAGGGTAGCGGTATAGCAAAACTTTATAACGAGTATGTAACGTTACCCGAAAAATCGTTGCTGATTCTGCCGCCAAACATTCAGCATTTTTATGAAATAAACGGCAATGAATGGGAAACCTGCTGGATTACGTTTAACGGCTGGGGAGTTGAACGGTTTTTTTGTGTTGATGCATCAGTTGTTCTTGTGCCTGATGAGGTTGCGTTTTTAGATAAATTCAATAGTCTTATATCTTTGAGAATGAATCCGCAGTGGGAGTATCGAAGCAGTGTAGAGCTATACTCTTTACTTCTTGCCTGCAAGGAACTTTTTCCTGAAGAGTCAGGTTCAGATTATAAGAAGAGAAAGCAACTAAAAGAAAGCTTTATCTATATACAAAATCATTATATGGACGTTATAGAACTTGAATGTCTTGCAAAAATCAGCGGAATGACACGGGAGCATCTTTGCAGGGTGTTTAAGCAATATACAGGAATGCGTCCGTTTGAATACATCGCAAAAATCAGAATACAAAAGGCGAAAGAACTTCTTGTACTGAACCGTGAAATGAGTGTAGCGGAAATAGCAAAAAAAACAGGGTTTCAGAGTAACAGTTATTTTTCACTTGTTTTCAGAAAATATCAGGGATGTACAGCAGAAGAATACAGAAAAAGAGAATAAAAAGGGCACAAGCCTGACCAAACGGTCAGGCTTGTGTTGATAAAAAGTGTGTGGTTGCAGGAACTTCGGACAGTGCATTAAAAAAGTGCATCAGCACGGGCCGATGCACGAAAAATGCATTGCCCACGTTTACACCACATAAACTGAATAACACAAATAGTGCTCTCCTAAAAGGGCATACATTTTTGCCAAAAGAAATAGAGAGACTATTTTGTGCATATATTCAGTTTATGTGGTAACTCTATGATACCACAAATTATCTCGTTTGTCAAATAATAAATTTTGTAAAAACTCTTGACAATTAAATTATGATGTGGTATAGTATATTCAACTAAAAACCATTGAAGCAGAAAAAAATCAGAAACGGACTTTAAGAGCGAGCGGATTACGGTGTGAGTTCCGCAAAGAACATCTGAATAATATGGACTGCTGAGGGCGGTGTCAAATGCACCGACGTTGGGTTCACGTCACGAACCGGGGATATGTAGGTATCTCACAGAGGGGCAGTCAGATGCCTGAAACAAGGTGGCACCACGGATATTTGTCTATTCGTCCTTGACAGAAGTTTTGCTGTCAGGGATTTTTTTATGAGGTGATTTGAAATGTTGTTAACAAAACGATGGCGTCGCAATAATATAGAAAGATAAAGAATAAACTAAAAGATAACGGAGGAAACAAAAATGGAGTTTAACGGAATCAATTTCGACACGTATTTTAAGAACTATCCCGATAACAACGGATTTTTCGGAAAATACGGCGGTGCGTACATCAATGACGATTTAAAGAAAGCGATGGAGGAAATCACAGAAGCGTATTTTACAATCTGTAAGTCTGCTAAGTTTATCAATGAACTACGCAGAATACGCAAGGATTTTCAGGGCAGACCGACACCGATTTCACACCTCGAAAGATTGTCGGAATCGCTTGGTAACGTTCAGCTTTATGTAAAGCGTGAGGATTTAAACCATTCAGGTGCTCATAAGCTTAACCACTGTATGGGAGAAGCACTTCTTGCAAAGTATATGGGCAAGAAGAAAGTAATAGCAGAAACAGGCGCCGGTCAGCACGGTGTTGCTTTGGCGACAGCCGCTGCATATTTCGGTCTTGAATGTGATATTTATATGGGTACTGTTGATATTGCAAAGCAGGCACCCAACGTTGCAAGAATGAAGATACTCGGTGCAAACGTAGTCGAGGTAAAGGAAGGCTTGCAGACTCTTAAAGAAGCGGTTGATGCGGCATTTGCTGCTTATGCACGTGATTACAAGGACAGTATCTACTGTATCGGTTCAGTTCTCGGACCGCATCCGTTCCCGATGATGGTAAGAGATTTCCAGAGCGTTGTCGGAATCGAAGCACGAGAGCAGTTTATGGATATGACGGGCGAACTTCCTGATGCTGTTGTTGCCTGTGTTGGCGGCGGCTCAAATGCTATGGGTATTTTCTCTGGCTTCTTGAATGACCCCGTTGATATATACGGCGTAGAGCCTTTAGGCCGTGGCGAAAAGCTTGGTGACCACGCAGCAAGCCTTAAATACGGAGAAGAGGGCATTATGCACGGCTTTAACAGTATAATGCTGAAGGACGAAAACGGCGAGCCTGCACCGGTATACTCGGTTGCAAGCGGTCTTGACTATCCGTCATCAGGTCCTGAACACGCATTCTTGCACGACCTCGGCAGAGTTAAGTACGATGTTGTATCAGATGATGAGACGATAGATGCTTTCTTCACACTCTCACGTCTTGAGGGTATAATTCCTGCTATTGAAAGCTCACACGCTGTTGCATACGGCATGAAGCTTGCAAAAGAAATGGGCAAGGGCTCAATTCTTATAAACCTCTCAGGCAGAGGCGATAAGGATATGGACTACATAATAGAGAAATACGGCATAAGATAAAACAGAGAGGAAAAGACCATGGGAATTGTTTTTGAACAGGTTCTTATCCTGTTTATATTTGTGGCAATCGGATTTGTACTCGGCAGAACAAAGCTTGTAAACGCACAGCATTCGCAGATGCTCTCAAAGCTTTTGGTATATGTATTTCTGCCGTGTAACAACATAAAAGCATTTTCATCAAACTGTACACCGCAGTATCTGAGAAACAACTATGTACTTGTCATACTCGGTTTCGTTGTACTCTTTGTATTGATGCTCATTATGCATTTTCTTGCAAAACCGCTTACAAAGAAGAAGTATGACAGATATGTATATGAGTATTCGATGATAGTACCGAACTACGGTTTTATGGGTTACGCACTGGCTCAAAGCTTTTTTGGTGATGTGGGACTTCTGAATTTTATTATGTTCTCGCTGGCATATGCGTTTTATATTTACACAATAGCGTTTGCAAAACTTACCAAAAGCGGATTCACACCCAAAAAGCTTGTGACAAATCCTGCACTTATATCTATAACCATCGGTCTTATTCTGGGTCTGACACAGTTACCGATACCGTCAGTTGTTGAGTCTGTATTAAGCAAGGGAAGCAACTGTATGGCACCTGTCAGTATGATACTTGCAGGACTTGTTATCTCGGAGTTTAATCTGAGAGAAATAATGAAGCGCTGGGCGATATATCCCGTTACATTTGTGAGATTACTCGGCGTTCCGATTCTTGTGGGGGTTATATTGAAGCTTTTGGGTGCAAATGAAACAATATTGCAGACAGCTGTACTTTTTACGGCATTGCCGTGCGGTATGAACACAATTGTGTTCCCGAAACTTGTAAACGAGGACTGCCGTGCAGGTGCAGGTCTTGCAATGGTTTCAACAGTACTTGCGTGTGCAACAATACCTGTGGTTATGTCGTACATATTTAATCTTGTATAAAAAAGGCGGTTTTAATCGTCTTTTTTTACTTGACAAAAGAA
>JAFODX010000009.1 GCA_017380475.1 Clostridia bacterium | reverse complement strand
CGTTTCCGTACGGATATGTAGCACCCGCATCGGTCATTACAACACCTGCATCTTTACACATTGAAACAATCTTCTTTGCACAACCTTCCATCGCATCAAAGCCAATGAAATATCCACCCAAAGGCTTGGTCCACTCTGCTATTCCGAGACCTGCAAGCTCTTTATCAAGCATTTCGAGTACTGCCTCAAATTTCGGACGCATAATATCTGCGTGCTTTGCCATATGTGCTTCGACATCTGTTAAAGTCGGCAGGAATTTAACGTGTCTCAACTGGTTAAGTTTATCGTGGCTGATTATCTGCGCATTCATCATCTCAATAATTGACTTGATATTACGCTCTGATGCTGCCATCGCTGATATGCCCGCACCCGGGAATGTCACCTTTGAAGTTGAAGTGAACTCATATATCATATCAGGATTTCCTGCTTTTTCGCATTCTTCAACAATGTTCAAAACCTTCTGAGGATTTTCAGGATACAAGTGATGTATAATATATGCATTGTCCCAGTAAATTCTGAAATCTTCTGCAGCCGGCTTAAGTGCCGCAAAACGTTTTACAACCTCGTCACTGTAAACATAGCCCGACGGATTAGAATACTTCGGAACACACCATATACCCTTAATTGAAGCATCTTCAGAAACAAGCTTTTCAACCATATCCATATCCGGACCGTTTTCGTCCATAGGAACATTGACCATTTCGATCCCGAAGAACTCACATACTGTAAAGTGTCTGTCGTATCCCGGTACAGGACAAAGGAACTTAACTTTGTCAAGTTTGCACCATGGTGTTGAACCAAGAATACCTTTTGTATATGCTCTTGCAATTGTATCATACATCAAAGTAAGTGATGCACTTCCGTAAATTACGATATTTTCGGGTTTTACTTCCAATATATCCGCAAAGAACTTCTTTGCCTCTTTAATTCCGGAAAGAACACCGTAGTTTCTTACGTCAAACTTATCCTCACCGACAAAACTTGTGTTCTCGTCAAGAACATTGAGCATCGGCATAGAAAGTTCAATCTGTGATTTTGACGGCTTTCCGCGTGCCATGCTGAGGTTAAGACCAAGTCCTTTTTTCTCCTCGTAAGCTGACATGAGCTCCTCTCTCAGTTTTAAAAGCTCCGCCTTAGTCATCTCATTATATAACATTCAAAATCCTCCTTGATGTTGATAGGTTTACTGTATTATTATACAATAATCTGTTAATTCTTGCAAGACAATTTTTGTACAAAAATCTACACAGTTATGCGAAATTTTGAATATATTTATACAAATCTGTACTCTGTAACGTGGTAATATTCATCGCCCTTCTTGAGTAAAGCACTCGGGAAATGGCTGAAGTTTACGCAATCCGGGAATACCTGTGTTTCAAGGCAGAAACCGTCATGAACGCTGTTTTCGTAATCACCCTTGTTAGCACTCTCAAGCATATTTGATGTGTAAATCTGAACACCGGGCTGGTTTGTCAGCATTTCCATTGTAATACCGCTTATATCACCCTTAACAGTAAGAACTTTACGGAAGCCAAAACCGTCAAGCACAAAGTTATGGTCGAATCCGCCGAACATTTTTACCTGCGGATATTCTGACTTTATACCCTCGCCCATTGTTTTCTCTGTTGTAAAATCGAACGGTGTACCCTTTACTGACAAAACTTCGCCTGTAGGCATACATTCATCGGTATTTGGTGTAAAGAAGCTTGAATCCATCTGTAGTTTATGTCCGTAAATCTTTCCGCCCTTATATCCGTTGATATTGAAATATGCATGGTTTGTGAGGTTACATACAGTGTCCTTATCTGATGTTGCCCAGTATTCAATCTTGAGACCGTTTTGAGGCGTTACAGAATACTTAATCTTTACCTCTATAGTGCCCGGGAAACCCTCTTCACCGTCAGGCGACGTAATGCTCATTATAACAGCATCTTCTCCTGCTACCTCTGTAACATCCCAAAGCTTCTTGTCAAAGCCTACAACGCCGCCGTGGAGGCTGTTATTACCATCATTCTGACCAACAGTATATGTAGTACCGTTGATGTCAAACTTACACTTTGCAATTCTGTTGGCAAAACGTCCGATTGCAGCATTGAGATAACCGTCGTTATCAAGAAATTCATCAAGATTTGCTCTGCCAAGAATAACGTCTGTATCGTTTCCGTTCTTATCCTTTGTTATCAGTTTTGTAATGATACCGCCGTAGTTAATAACCTGTGCTGTTACATTACCGTTTGAAAGTATGTATTCATATACATCTCTGCCGTCCGGCATTGTGCCGTATTTGATTTTTGAAACTGACATAATAATCTCTCCTTATTAAATAAAATATACTATAATTATATATTAAATACCATAAATTGTCAATTAAAATTTAATAACCCGGGTCAATTCCCGGGTTAAATTTATAATAATTTTTCTATAAAATCGCCAAGTACCTTTGCCATTGACCAGAAGCCTGCATCATTGGGGTGACAGTCATCAACTGTTCCTTCATTTTCAACATACTGCATCAGTTCCTGACCTGTTATAAGATATACATTCTTATCTCCGGCAGCTACTGCGTTGTTGTATGTAGTTTTAATGATTCCAAGACGTTCTTCTTCCGGTTCTGTAAGGAACCATTTTGGTCTTGACATCATAATTATCGGTAAATCCGGATTTGCCTCCCTGATTGCCTTAAACATCGGCTCGTGGGTATTTCTTAAATGTTCTACTGTCGGTGCGTTGTGGTCATAGTCATAAACAAACATTGACATATCAAGTTCCTTTATGTAATTATACATTTCCGGTTCTGCCTTTGCATTACCCGAAAAGCCAAGATTTATATGGTCATAGCCAAAACGTCTTGTTATAACACTCTGATACGTTATACCCGGCCTTGCACTGCAACCGCCTTGTGTGATTGATGAACCGTAATATACTATCGGTTTTTCATACTTGTACGGTTTCGGAGCTTCAATATTTGCATCCTTTGCAAGTCCGATATACAGATTTTTAACGTCACTGTAGGTCGGGAAATGGATTGTTATTTCACGCATTCTGCTATCTTCAAAATCTATTACACCCTCGTAACCATCTTTAATATCATCCAAAGAATTCCATATTGGCGGAACAAAACTTCTGAAATATTCATCTTTTCCGTCACGCTCACAGTAGATATCAAAACCCGCAACACCGGTTGAAGCACAATGCGGGAATATTGCCACGTTCTCCATAACAGCATTTATTGCTATATACGGGCTGTCTGTTTTGAAACGCACACGTCCTCCCGCAGTGTTGGCGTGCAGAGCCCAAACGCCCTCACTTGTTGCTTTCGCTACACTTTCAGGTAAACGACGGAATTTTCCGTCCTCGTGGTATATACCGTAAACCTTAAACGGTTCATCTGTAACGTTATAAAAAACAATATCGTCTTTTTCTATCTTGGTGTCAACTATAAGATTTTTATCAACTTTTGTAATGTTACTCATCTTTATTCTCCTTGTGTTAAAAGTTGTTCCAATAAATCACCCAGAACTCTTGCCATTGAATGGAATCCCAAATCGTTCGGATGACAGTTATCAACAGTGCCGTCATTGCCTGCATATTTCATAAGTTCAGAACCGGGAATAAAATATACGTTCTTATCCCCTGCATCAACTGCGTTCTGATATGTTGTTCTGATTATTTCAAAACGTTCCTTTTCCGCTTCTGTCAAAATAAACTGCGGTCTTGACATCATAACTATCGGCAAGTCCGGTCGTGCCTTGCGTATCGCCTTAAACATTGGTTCGTGGGTTTTTCGCAGATGCTCAATCGTCGGAGCATTATGGTCATAGTCGTATACAAAAATCGACATATCAAGGTCCTTTATGTAATCATATATAGCCGGTTCGCCTTTTGCATTTCCCGAAAATCCGAGATTTATATAGTTGCAGTCAAGACGTCTTGAAATTATATTCTGATATCCATTTCCCGGTCTTGATGCACATCCGCCCTGTGTAATTGATGAACCGTAATATATAATCGGTTTTTCATATTTGTGTGGCTCAGGCGGCAAAACCACAGATCCGTCGGCAAGTCCTATATATAGTGCTTTAACTGTGCAATATCTTGGAAAATTAAGCGTAAGCTCACGCATTATATTTCCTTCAAAATCAATCACACTTTCATAACCGTTTTTCATCATCTCAATAGAAAAACCGTCTACCGGAGGTAACAACGACTGAACGTATATCTCACTGCCATCTCTCTTTTCGTATAAATCAAATCCTGATGCACCCAAAACACTTCCGTGTGCTGTCATTGATACATTATCAAGAACAACCTTTATATATGTTCCTCCTCTCATCGATTTCCATATATTGGTTTTTAACATTTTAAAGCGGTCGAGAGTGCCTTTCGACACTCTCATATACGCTCAAATTTTCAGTTATAATGTGGTACTGTAAGCATCCGCTACAGGAGTTAGTGCCTCCATTGAATCCCATACGAATACCTTTACAGTATTACCTGCTGAATATGCAACAGGTGCAGCAAGTGCTCCTCCGCCGTTATGCCACTTATCCTCATTGTTCCCAAACTCTTTAAAGTCTTCTGATGTATTGCTACAAGCTACGGCAATATCAACTTTCTCAAGTCCAAGGTTTTTCACAACCGCTGTATGCGCAGTCGCACCAAAGAAGCCTGTGCCGTTATATACCTTTGTGATTTTTACATTTTTAACAATGTGACCATCACCATCAAATATACCTGCAAAACGGGCACGGTTACGACCAATCGGTTTCCACTCTACATTGTTAAGGTCTATATCTGCAGTTAGTTTAAAATACGTGTTATCGTAAACACCCCATAAATCATAACTGTCTTGTGTAGCAGAACCATCTACAGAAATACGCCAGTTCTTCATTGTTGATTTGAGTGCAGTGTCAGTTGTTCCCTCAGCATTCCAAATTGTATCTGCCAAATATGCTAACTGCGCACCGTTTGAGATAAGATACGGATCATTTTCTGTACCGCTACCGCCTGCAAAACCTGTTGCAACAGTACCGTTCCAAATCCAATCAGCCTGCCATGAAAGAACGGGGTAACCACTGTTTATAAATGCTGCTGTATTATCTGCAACATATCCGTTAGCAGTTGCAAAAGCTGTCGTAATGCTTTCTTTTGTTGCATTTACTGTTGCACCTGCTCTATCAGAAGAATATATTGTATGACAGTTTGTAAGAGTCGCTTTATCACGAACTTCTATTGCAAAACCGCCAATTTCGTTCTTTGCAGATGACAAGGTTAAATTCCCACCGACATAACAGTTTTTGAATTCAGTCACCACATCTCTGTTATCGCCATATCCGCCAATCTTGGCTGCAAAGCCTGCCGCCTGATCGGCAACTGTTGCTGTTACATTCATTGTGTAACAGTTTGTAAATTTAGCAGTATGCTCCGAGTAGTCATCAGCCATAATGAAGTTTCCGGCAAATCCGCCAAAGCCTGCCTCACCACTGTATGTTGTTGAGTTTACGAATGTTGCATTTTTAACATAAGAATCTTTAAACTCACCACCGCCGACAATACCTACCATTGCACCGCTGCCCCAGATATAACTAAAATTCATTGAGTTTCCGAATTCTTTTACATCCTGTACATGTCCGCTGCCATAT
>JAFODX010000008.1 GCA_017380475.1 Clostridia bacterium | reverse complement strand
TGCACAGACTGCGGAGAATGTTCAAGAGTTTGTCCGCAGAATATTCCGCTTCATCTTCTGAACCGTAAGTTTATAAAGGATATAAACGAATTCTACGGAGAATATCAGGCGGGAGCCGAGGTTGGCTCAAGAGCTCCGCTTGTAGACTACACTACCGAGGACCTGGAGCCGGGCGAAGTGTTTGACAGGAGGGATACTGATGCGTAAATGTTCTCTTGATAAA
This sequence comes from Clostridia bacterium, assembly GCA_017380475.1. Classification (GTDB taxonomy): domain Bacteria; phylum Bacillota; class Clostridia; order UBA1381; family UBA1381; genus Ornithomonoglobus. Next base: position 2,375 of record JAFODX010000008.1, on the reverse strand, counting down.
ATAAATTCTGTTTTTGAAGAAATCACAAAATCAGCAAAACTCTATCTCCCTGCAGAGGACAGTGACGGAAGTGCTGTTTACAAGGAGTGGGAAAACGGCATTTTGTGGAGTGATGCTTTAAATACAGTCAGAAGCCCGAAAGACTTCTTCTTCCCGCAGATGGAAAATCTGATGGAGTTCAAGACAGAGGGTAAGAATATAGAAGTAATTGACACAAGAAGCGAAACAGAGGATTTTGTTATCTTCGGCGTTCGTGCGTGCGATGTAAAGAGCTTTGAAATTTTAGACAGAGTTTTCCTTTCAGAACCGGTTGACAGCTATTATGCATCAAGACGTGAAAAGGGCGTAATTATATCAACTGCATGCCGAAAACCTGCAGAAACCTGTTTCTGTAAAACTTTCGGCATTTCTCCGGAAGAACCGGAAGGTGATATTTCCACATGGAAAACAGACAGCGAAATATTCTTCAAGGCTAACACAGCAAAAGGTGAAGCGCTGTTAGAAAAGATTTCAGCTTTCACTGAGGAATGTGACGAAACAGCAGTTAATGAAGAGAAAGAAAAGATTTCGACAATTATGAACAAGCTTCCGCTTAAAGACCTTGACACAAAGGCATTTGGCGGTGGCAAAACAAGTGAGTACTTTGACGATGTTATCTGGGATGAATTGTCACAGAGCTGTCTTGGTTGCGGAACTTGTACATTTGTATGTCCGACTTGTCAGTGCTATGACATCAAGGACTTTAACACAGGCAACGGTGTTATAAGATACAGATGCTGGGATTCGTGTATGTATTCTGAATTCACAAGAATGGCACACGGAAACAACAGACTTACTCAGAAAGAAAGATTCCGTCAGAGATTTATGCACAAGCTTGTTTACTATCCGGAAAACAATGACGGAATGTTCAGCTGTGTAGGATGCGGAAGATGTCTTTCAAAGTGTCCTATTTCTATGAATATTGTAAAGGTAATGAAAAAGATTGGAGGGAAGGCAAGTGAATAATATAGAAGAAACTTTAATTCCCAAAATCGGAGTTATAACTGATGTACGTATTGACACACCTGATATTAAGACATTCAGAGTTGTGACAACAGACGGCAAAAAGGCATTCGACCACCGTCCGGGACAGTGTGCAATGCTTTCAGTTCCGGGAGTAGGAGAGGCGATGTTTTCTATCACATCTTCTCCCACAAACGAGGAGTATATGGAGTTCTCCATTAAAAAATGCGGTTGTGTTACCGACTGGTTGCATCAGGCAGAGGTTGGTCAGCAGATAACCATCAGAGGACCATACGGTAATCCGTTCCCTGTTGATGATGTGTTTGCAGGCAAGAACCTTTTGTTTATTGCCGGTGGAGTTGGTCTTGCACCGCTTCGCTCGGTTATCAATTACTGCAGACATTATCGTGACCGTTACGGTGATATTGATATCGTTTACGGCTCAAGAAGTAAGGATGATTTGCTTGATTATAAGGAAATCATTGACGAATGGTCAACGGATGCAGGTGTAAATGTTCATCTGACAATTGATAATCCGCAGGATGGCTGGGACGGCCACGTTGGATTTGTTCCTACATATGTAAAGGAGCTTGGCTTTGACACAAACAAAACAGCAGTTCTTTGCGGTCCGCCTATTATGATTAAGTTCACACTTGACGGACTTTGCGAGCTTGGCTTTGATAAAACACAGATTTATACAACACTTGAGCTCAGAATGAAGTGCGGAGTCGGCAAATGCGGAAGATGTAATGTCGGTGCGAAATATGTGTGCAAAGACGGTCCGGTCTTCAGATGCGATGAGCTTGACGAGCTTCCGGATGAATATTAAAGGAGAGGTAACATGGAAAAATTAGTTAATATATTTCTTTTCGGCAAAAAATATGAAGTGCCGGAAAATTTAACAATTATGACCGCTATGGAATATGCCGGCTATCAGTTGGTTCGCGGTTGCGGATGCCGTAACGGTTTCTGCGGTGCTTGTGCAACAATCTACCGCATAAAGGGTGACAAGGAGCTTAAGGCTTGTCTTGCATGTCAGACAAAGGTTGAGGATAATATGTATATCGCAACCTTGCCGTTCTTCCCGCTTGTTAAAGAGGGTTATGACATTGAAAACATTCCGGTAAATGAGTCTGTTATGATGCAGTTATATCCCGAAATCTATGCTTGTATCGGCTGTAACGCCTGCACAAAGAGCTGTACACAGGGACTTAACGTTATGCAGTATATTGCATATGCACAGCGTGGCGACTTTGAGAAGTGTGCAGAGGAGTCATTTGACTGTGTAATGTGTGGCGTATGTTCTTCAAGATGCCCTGCAGGTATTTCACATCCGCAGGTAGCGATGCTTGCAAGAAGAATCAACGGTAAGT
>JAFODX010000132.1 GCA_017380475.1 Clostridia bacterium | reverse complement strand
GTTCCGTCTGTCGTCCTTTAAGCTCGGGATGTGTGTCAAAAAACGAATTCGGCATACAACGTGGCTCGTTCAGATAAAGATATATCTTTATACCATATTTTTTCGCAAGCTCTATCATTTCCCGCAACCGTTCCCGGCGCATCTGCCAGCCGTCAGAATATGATTCGTCAAACGGAAACGGCACAAGCTGATACAAAACTGCCGGAATCCACAACGCATTAACTCCCGATTCCTGATACATCTTAAGAAGCGGTTCGGGACAGGATATCGAAATATCACGTTCCAACACATCGCCGTAAAGTCCGCAATACGAAAAAATCATACGTAAATCATCTGTTTGCCCTTCTGTCTGACACACTTTTTCGGTTCTGAAAAAGTCAAACGGTCTTGCACCCGAAAACATCCCCGAAAAATATTTTTCCATAGCTGTACGTATATCTGCAAGCCGTTTTTTCTGCTCGTCGTTTAACGGTTCAGGCTGTACAGGCTCACAATACGGTTTGAAACCGCCAAGCTTGACATCAAGAAAATCGTCCTCTTTTAATACGGTTGCAAGCTTGTCCTCTGACCAGCCAAGCAACGTCAGAAGCTGGTCATACGGCAAAAGATGCCACGCATTGCGGATAGTGGTTATATATCCACGCTCTGCCCAGATTGCTGTGTTCTGTTGTTTTGGCAGTCCTAGTTCACCCGCCGTTTCGCAGATTTTTTCTTCTGTTACAGAGAGTGCCTTTGCTATCTGTTTCGCATCCACCGTTTCCCACAGTCTGAATACGGCCGCATAAAAACGGTTCGGGAAATGCCCGACCGACAGCGGTTTTATTTCTTTTATTCCGGGTAACTTACTGAACTTCATTTTTCTTCCCCTTTGGTTTTATATCAAGTCTTATTATTCCGATTCCGGCAGACAACGCCGTAGCAATATGCGAAATTATCATAGTATACGCACCCACATTTATATCATAAATCATCCATATAATTCCGTTAAGAAGCATAAATATTCTGTATAGTGACGGTTTTTCCTGAACAAGACTGAATGCACACGTCAACGCCGCCATAGCCGAAATCAAATCGACCGGGTTTTTGTAGGTTGTAGCACTGCATAGCGGGTACAGACAAATAAATACAAGTGCAATCCATAACGGTGCTTTTTTCTCCTTTGAACGGAAGAAATAATAAACTACCGCCTGCGCCACTGCAACAAGGTAAATCCCGCAACCTGACAAGCCACCGACAAGGATATAGCTTAATGCACCCACGCCGTTGCAGACAAGCTGACAAACCATTATATGCTTTATGTTTTTCAGTTGCATAGATGTTATTGCGGCTATTGATACGATTATACCGCAAATCTGAGAAAACCAAAATTCCATTTTCATCCCTCCACTTTGTCAGTATACCACAGCCAGCAGTAAATAGCAATTGACAAATTCCAAACAGAAAAAAACAGCTCACACCGCAATTGCAGTATGAGCTGTATTCCGTTTAATATTATTCAGCAACGAACGGCAAAAGAGCGATAATTCTTGCTCTCTTAATTGCAGTTGTAAGCTGTCTCTGATGCTTTGCACATGTTCCGCTGATTCTTCTCGGAACAATCTTACCGCGCTCTGAAACATAACGACGAAGCTTTGCTGTATCCTTGTAGTCAATGCTTTCTACTTTGTCTACACAGAACATACAAACCTTACGCTTCGGTCTTCTTGCTCTCTGCGGTCTGTCATTTCTTTCAGCCATTGAAATTTCCTCCTTCAATTTTTATCACGCTTTGCAATCAGAACGGTAAATCGTCCTCACTGCCCATATCATTCGCAAAACTTAAATCAACAAAGCCCGAATCATCAGCCGGCTGTTGAGCCATAGGCTCACTCGGTGCATCAAAAGATGCAAAGTTCGACTGATACGCGCCTGTCTGTTGAGTTGCTCCGCCCTCATTCTTTGAACCGGTAAAGAACGCATTGTCAACTACTACCTCTGTAGCATACTGACGCTTTCCGTCCTGACCGTCCCATGAACGTGACTGAAGCTGACCCTCAACGGCAATCATTCTTCCCTTTTGGAAGAAACGGCATATAAACTCTGCTGTCTGACGCCATGCAACACAGGTGATAAAATCAGCCTGCTGTCCGCCTTCACGACGGAAACGTCTGTCAACAGCGATTGTAAATCTTGTTACTGCCGTGCCCTGTGGTGTCTGTCTAAGTTCGGGATCAGCTGTTAAGCGACCCATCAAAATAACTCTGTTCATAGTACCACCGCTTTCGATTATACTTCGTCTTTACGAATAATGATTGTTCTGAGAATTTCCTCGTCAATTCTGTATCTTCTGTCAAGCTCCTTCGGGAATTCAACGTTTGATTTGAAATTAACAAGAACATAGTAACCCTCAGTCTTGAAGTTTATCGGATATGCAAGCTTTCTCTTGCCCCAATCCTCAACTTCGCCGATTTCGCCATTCTTTGTGATGATATCCACAAACTTAGCCTTCTTTGCCTCAAGTGCCTCCGGCTCCAATGTCGAATCGATGATAAAAATTGTTTCATAGCTGTGAATTGCTGTTTCTGCCATTTCTTTACACCTCCTTATGGACATTTGTCCCGCAACCTCCTTGCGGGCAAGGATTTTGTCTTTTATTCAGACTGAGTAATTATATCACTACTAAACACATTTGTCAAGCATTATTTTACAAAAATTTTTCAGATTTTTTCAAACATATGTTTGACATTTTGTTTTTTTTGTGATATAATACGAACAAAGGAGTGATTTTATGGCAAAGCTTACCGATAAAGACTACGAAATTCTTGATTTTATATATAAGGGAATAAAAAAGAACGGATATCCGCCAACAGTCCGAGAGATTGGTGCGGCAGTAAATCTCAACTCGCCTGCAACCGTACACGCACGTCTCTCAAAGCTTGAAGCGGCAGGAAAGATTGAAAAGGCATCGACAAAAAACCGTGCGATGCGTGTTATAGACTACCCCGAGGGCGAAGCAGAGCAGGATTATGAAACAAAAGAGGACTATATCGAAGTCCCCGTTTACGGCAAGATAACCGCAGGCGTGCCGATAACGGCTGTTGAACAGCTTGAACGTCACTTCCCCATCCC
>JAFODX010000131.1 GCA_017380475.1 Clostridia bacterium | reverse complement strand
TCATACCCCTGCATATCTTCAGTTGCTGCGATAACCACACCGTCACAAATCTTCATCATATGTACGGCACCGTCCGCATTTTTATAATAGCAGTCTATAACATTGGTACGGTCCTTAAGTGTATAGGTATCCGTCAGAGTTTCAACCTCTGCATCACCCGTAAACAATCTTGAAAATTCAGGATAGCGTTTCATCAGAACACTGTTTTCTATGGCCGCATTTATAAACACAAACCTGCTGTCTTCTATGTCGGGTATATGCATATCCACATATATATCAAGTATGTCTATACTGCGGATATCAATATTTCCGCTCGGCTCATCATAAAACACTCCGTATATTGCAGTACCGTATTTGAGCTTATTTCTTATATTCTCTTTATACACTGCCTTGAAATCTGATATTTCAAGCTGTGCCTCAACCACCTTTGACAAAAGGTCTGCAACAGCAGTTCCCTCCGGCTCACGTTCTATAATATTGGCATTCGGATAATTATCAATTGCATCTGCACGACAGTTTTCTATACCTGCGAAGATAAACGGGGTATCACATTCCATTTTACTTTCTATATTGTCATACAGTCTTTCATAGCTCCGCCTGTAAAAAGCCTCGTTATCTCTTATACGCTGAATAAGCGGGTCACGGTCAGCTTTATAAAGACGGTACGTCTCCAGTGCTTCATCAATGAATGCAGTCGGAACTTTTCCTTTATAAATATATTCTGACATTGTATTCACTCCTTGCAAAATTCATCAGAGTTCTGCCAATGCGGCTTTACCCGGCTTTAAAACAGCACCCTCGGTAATTTGTGCAATCTTCATTTCCAGCTCACGGCTCTGCGCAATTATTTCTGCGACATTTCTCGGTACTTCAACGGGTCTGTCATACATTATCTGATACATTTCACCGTTTACCGATACTACAGTTTCGGTGTCCCCAACCACGTTTCTCGGCTTGGGTATTATGATAAGCACCTTTTCATCTGTTGTTTTATGTGTCTTTTTAGTTGCCATTTTTATTCCTCCTTTTAAATAAGTATCCCTCAGACTGTTTTAATTCAGATGCAGAACGGACAACCCGAAGTCAAATGCGGGTCAACCGCATTTGACCTTACCCGACGGCGTATATAAATACTCCAAGGGTTCGGTTTGTTCGTAGCGAAAATACTATGTATTTTTGCGTTCTGCGCTGAATTCAACAGTCTTTTAAGATAAGTTTGCGATAGACTCAATTCTAAGCATCTTTGTCTGCTCAAGAATCTTGAAGAATCTGTAGCTCTTCCAGCCAACAGTACCACGCTGATTAAGCGGGTCAGATGTACCGGCAGAACCAAGTGACTTGTTGATAATTTCAGCAGTCTTATCACCTGCTGTACCGAACGCATTCTTACCTACAATAACAGTAGAGTAAACAGGTGTTCCGTCAATACCACCTTCGCCCGGATAAATCTTCATATCAGCAACAACCATCTTATCTGTAACATCCTCGCTCATTGTGAGGAACGCCTCTCCGTTCTCGCCTGCTGTTGCAGAAAGAACAGTATACTTTCTGTTATCAATCCATACCGGCTTATCTGAAATCAAAGCAGCATCAGAAACCTCAAGCGTCTCTGCAATATAGATGTTAGAACCCTCAACCTTTACAACGCTCAACTCGTCATACTTATCAGCAAACGGCTCGCCACGGAACACATACGCATCCGGGTCCTCGATAAATCTTACTCCGAAGAGTCTTCCGATTTCGCCGTCATAAAGCTGTTTTGTGTCACGGTAAGTATGCGGCTGACGCCACTCATCATCGTTATAAATGTTATAAACAACATCCGGATGAATAAATGCAATATAGTCAGTACCGTCAGCAGGCTGAACCTTGTTACGCTTAAGGCTTGTTACCGCACGGCGTACATCCTTAACAGTGAGTACATCAGTAAGCTCTGCACGTGATTTCGCCTCGCCTGCATAGAAAACATTAAGACCTGACGCAAGCTCCATAGCATCAAGATGCTCAAAAGTTTCGAGCTGGTTTTCTGTAAGAAGGTCTGTATACTTCAAAACCTCCGGTGACGGGTCGTTTGCGAAGAAGTCAAGCTGGTCTGTGTATGATACATAGTTACCAAACTGCTCCGGTTCACCCTTTACTCTTGTGATATTGATTGCCGCACCCTTGGGCGTTACACCCTCAGTAAGCGGAGTTGTTGCCTTAGGAAGCGGTGAAAGCTTATCAAAAGCAACCGTCTTTGCCTTGCCCTTGGGAATGTCTACCTTCTGACCGAACTTTGTATACTTACGCTTTGTCTTGTTAGCGTCAAGCACGTATCTGTTCAGTATTGACTCCATCAAAGGTGACATACCGTTTTTAGTAGTTGTGTTAAGATTCAATTCGTTCATATTCTTTTCCCCTTTCAAAATTACGAATTTTTAATGTTTTCAATATACTTTCGAAACTCACTGTCTGAAAGCTTTGCAGGATTAACTGCCGCACCGCCCGTACCTTTTCTTGCACTGCGTGCATTCTGGAAAATCTCTTCTCTGGGCTGTGACTTGGGAGGAGTTGACATTGTCTTGTACGCCTCAAAGACAGTTGCACCGTTAGTAAGTGCATCAGCAAAAGCCTTGTTTTTAATTGCCTCTGCCAGATCAAATTCCGGCACAAGAATCTTTAACTGCTCTGCATCTCTCTGCCACTCTTTAACAAGTGTCTCGCTGTCAACATCCTTTTTCGATTTTTCCGTTTTATGTCCCTCCTCTCTTTCTGTGATTTCGTTCATGTTGTCTGCATCTACTGCAAACTCTTTCTTTTTAAACATCATCTCACCTCTCCTTTCCTGATGTTGGGCTTATTATATCACAGCAGATTAAAAAAGTATCGGACAACTTACCTCAAAAAAACGGACACTTTTTGAGGGACACAAAAGTTGTCCGAGGAATTTCTGATTATATATGGTAAAATAAATGCAGAAAAGGAGGTCGATACGAAAAATGGCGAGAAAGAAAAAAATTGCAACGCAAAAGGAGGTGCTGGAATTCTATACTGATATAATGCGACGGGACATACCTGATGAAACAGTAAAACTGTCAGAGGCTATGAGTGCCGCAGATAAGCTCTATAAGCATTTTAAGGAAACTACTGTCGCAGACAGCGACAAAAAAGGAACGGGCGTTGTATTACTGCCCGAAGTGAGAACGGAAGGAGAAAACAAATGAATATAACATTAAATGCACCGCCTGTACCTACAGGTGATGCACAAACAGATACAATCAAATTAAACGACTGGTGCCGTGGCTTTTATATGCAGTTAAAACGGATACTTTATTCACTCGATTCATCGAACATAACCGAGCTTGACGCATCAAAGCTAAACGGCACACTGCCGCTTGGCGAAACAAAACTTGAAGGTATAAATGTAAAAATCAGCGGTGACGAGTTTTCAATCTCAACCCCTGACGGTTCGCAGTATCTGACACTTTCAGGTGGTCAGCTCAGGTTTTCCGGCACGGTGGTGTGATATGCCCAACATAATCTGGCAGCCACAACCCAAACAGATCGAGTTTATGAGCCGTGAGGAATACGAGGTACTCTACGGCGGAGCAGCAGGCGGTGGCAAATCTGACGCCATAATTGTCGAGGCACTACGGCAGGTGGATAACCCCAACTACCGTGCACTGATACTCAGAAAAACGTATCCGCAGTGCCGTGAGCTTATAATAAAATCACTGCGAATCTACAGTGCCGTGTACCCCGATGCTGAATACAACGGCTCTGAGCATTACTGGAAATTTCCGAGTGGTGCAAAGATATATTTCGGCTCAATGCCAAATCAGTTGAGCTATCTCAACTATCAGGGACTTTCGTAGTCATACATAGCCTTTGATGAGC
>JAFODX010000130.1 GCA_017380475.1 Clostridia bacterium | reverse complement strand
TGCCTCGAAAGAGGATCTTGCGCTCGGTCTTATAAATATGATATACGAAACGGTCGGTATGATGGCAGTTTTCAACTCACGTATGCATAATACAAACGATATTGTGCTTACCGGTAACCTCACACAGACCAATCAGGCGACCGAAATTTTCAAGACACTTTCGGATATGTTCAAGGTGAACTTCGTTATCCCCAACCGTGCACAGTATTCAACCGTTATCGGTGCGGCTCTTTCTGCCCTTTGAACATCTATATAATAACAAAAGAACTGTCCAATAAATTGGACAGTTCTTTCTTTTTTAAAAATATTTACGCAAGCGCTCTCTCGAGCCAGATGATACCTACGTCAAGAGCGTCATAAAGACCTCTCTTTTCACCCTGCTTTACAATTCTGTCAGCAAAAGGCTTTGATTTATCGGTCGAAAGTACCTGAATGAGAATCTTGTCGGGAATCTCGGTATTGCCAAATTTCTTGTAACTCATAACCATCATATAAAGAATATACGGATCGGTCATATTGCCATAGCAGATAGTGTCGTTCTCACGAACAAACGCTCTGCCCTTATATTCAATGTAGCTAACTTCGTTTGCCACGTTAAGCACCTCCATATAAAAATTTATGTTACATTATATTGTACTATAAATTTCAGCGATTGTCAACTTTTATTAAAGTTATTTCGGCATCATAGGTATTGGGTATCTTCTCGTCAAGCACTGCAAAAAGCACCTCGGCAAGCTTTTCGCCAACCGCGCGTCCCGAAAGGTTTGTGTTTTTGATGATATCATCGCCGCTTATTGCAAGGTCGGATATCTTAAAACAGTTTTCACTTTCGATAAGTGCTTTAAGCGCCGCAACAAGCGTTGATTTTCGCTCTATCTCTGCCCTCTTAACAAGTGCACCGTAACCGTACGCATATATTGCACGGCGAAGCGTGGGCTTGTCATAAGATGCGGGAAGATGCGCCGTGATAATACCCGAAACACTCTCAAGCAGCTGTGTAGAAGGTTTCAGTGATCTTATATGTTCCTCAAAGCATTCGTCGTTCAGCAGTAATGCAGAAAGTCTGACATCCGCAGTCAGCGGCAGAGTATCTATAAACGAAAAGACATTATCGTTTATCACGGGGTTTTCAAACGTATGTTCAAAAATGCATTTTTCATACATCTTTGCAAGCGTTTTTCCTGCGGCCTTACCGCAAAGCAATTTTTGAAGCTCATCAGAAATGCGCTCTCTTGAAACAAGCTGCAAACGCCCTGCAAGCTCGCCTGCGGCGGCAAGCGTCCTTTCCTCTATCTCAAAGCCAAGCTTTGATGCAAAGCGGAATGCACGCAGAATTCGAAGCGCATCCTCGGTAAAACGCACACAAGGTTCACCGACTGCACGAATCAACCCTTTTTCGAGGTCTGCTCTGCCGCCATAGAGGTCAACAATCTTGCCATCAAGGCTCATCGCCATCGCATTTACCGTAAAATCTCTGCGGCAAAGATCGTCGGCAATATTTTCCGAGAAAGCAACACTGTCGGGATGACGGCCGTCAGTATAGGTCGTTTCTGTACGGTAGGTCGTTATTTCAAAGGGTTCGCCGTTATAAATCACGGTTACGGTTCCGTGCTTGAGTCCGGTGGGAACGGTTCTGTTGGCAGAAAAAACCGCTATAGTTTCATCCGGCTTTGCATTTGTTGTAATGTCAAAGTCGCTCGGCTCTTTTTCAAGGAGAAAATCCCTCACGCATCCGCCGACAAGGTATGCCTCAAAGCCTGCGTTCTGAAGTTTTTCAAGAATATATTTTGCATTTGCAGGAATATTCATTTCGGCTACCTCCTATAAGCGTTTTTTATATTTTACCATATTTTTAAGATTTATGCAAATCAGGTTTCTTTTAGCTCCAGCGAAAAAGAAAAAAGTCCACCGATGGTGGACTTTTTTCTTTTTGGTGACCCGTGGGGGAATCGAACCCCCGTTACCGCCGTGAAAGGGCGGTGTCTTGACCGCTTGACCAACGGGCCGTTGGTAGCGGAAGTTGGACTTGAACCCACGACCTATCGGGTATGAACCGATTGCTCTAGCCAACTGAGCTATTCCGCCATAGCAGTGCCTCTTGGCACCAGCGAGATTTAGTATATCATATGGCATTTAGTTTGTCAACATATTTTTTAAAAAAATATTAAATATTTTTCGAGATTTTAAAGTGAGGACAATATAACAGAAAAAACGCTTATCAAACAAAGAAATATTTGTCTGATAAGCGTTTCCTGTTATTTAGATTTTGCCTTCAATTTCGTCTACGCCGCGCTTGAATACAGACCAGTCATCTGTAGAGCGGAGTGTTTCCATACGGAAAGCACAAGGCCACATAACGAGCCATTCGGACGGATTGAAAGGAGGAAGTGTAGGACGACCCCAACGAGTCTGGAATACCGCCTCGTCCTGAGAACCTGCGGGACGAACCTTTCCTCTGATACAGAGAGTACCGTCGGAAATAAGCTGAGAAGCTGCACACCAGATAGCAGTACCTCTTTCCTGCCACTGCTTCTTTCCGGTAATCTCATAAAGCTTGAGGAAGCCGCGAACATCACGAAGACAATACTGGTCAACCGCATTGTGTCCGGTAGAAACTGCGGTAATACCGAGAGTGTCGTAGCCGATCTTTGCAAGAGTGGTTTCAGCAGGATACTTTGCAGTATAGTGCATCATCCAGGTACTGATAT
>JAFODX010000129.1 GCA_017380475.1 Clostridia bacterium | reverse complement strand
GTATGGTAAATGAGCTTGCGGGCTATAAAGGTGATTTAGCGGGACTTGTTCCCTCTGAAATAATACAATATATTAAAGACAAATATGAGCATGAAAATGCTTGAAAAATTATCTATTGAAAGGGAGTTAGTGAGAAATGGACATGGATATGGACATAATGGAAATCATTGATATGATGGAGGAGACCATTACAAAGGCTTCATCTGTACCGCTTACAGGTAAAATCATGATGGACAAAGACGAGCTTCTTGACTTCTTGCAGGAAATGAGACTCGTATATCCTGAAGAGCTTAAGGAAGCAAAGTGGGTAAAGACAGAGAGACAGAGAATTCTTGATGAAGCTGAAGAAAGAGCTGACGCTATAAGAAAATCAGCTGAGGAAACTCAGGAAAGACTTGTTGACGAGCACGAAATCACAAGACAGGCATATGAAAAGGCAGAAGCTATAAGAGACATGTCTGAAAGAGATGCAAGAGAAATCAAGATGGATACTGACAGATATGTTGATGAGATTATTGCAGATGCTGAGCACAGACTTGACCTTCTTTTGAGAAAAGTCCGTGAAGACAGAGAAGAGCATATGAACAACTAATTTCAAGTTAAATATAAAAGGGCTGGATGATAAAATTTGTTCAGCTCTATTTGGCTTTTTAGTCATATATAAAAGGGGGAAATTAAAATGTTATCAGATATAGAGATTGCACAGCGTGCCGAGATGCTTCATATCCGTGATATTGCTGAAAAAACAGGGATTGTAGAAGATGACCTTGAATACTACGGTAAGTACAAAGCGAAGATTTCAAGCGATGCAATTAAAAAGGCAGATGGTAACGAAAACGGTAAACTGATACTGGTTACAGCTATTAACCCGACACCGGCAGGTGAGGGCAAAACAACCGTTACAATCGGTCTTGGCGATGCTATGACACGTATGGGCAAAAAGACTTTTATCGCATTGCGTGAACCGTCGCTCGGTCCCGTTATGGGCGTTAAAGGCGGTGCAGCGGGCGGTGGCTATGCCCAGATAGTACCGATGGAGGATATAAACCTTCACTTTACTGGTGATATGCACGCAATAACTGCGGCAAATAACCTGCTTTCTGCAATGATAGATAACCATATTCAGAAAGGGAATCTTCTGAATATTGACGTTACCAATATCGTATGGAAGCGTTGTCTTGATATGAACGACCGTGCACTCCGTAATGTTGTAATCGGTATGGGCGGTAAAATAAACGGTATTCCTCGTCAGGATTCGTTTATGATAACCGTTGCATCAGAGGTAATGGCGATACTTTGTCTTGCGAATAATGTTGAAGATTTAAAAACACGTCTTGGTAACATCATCGTTGCCTATAAATACACAGGTGAGCCGGTATATGCACGTGACCTTAAAGCAGAGGGCGCAATGGCGGCACTTTTAAAGGATGCAATTAAACCGAACATTGTTCAGACACTTGAGCATACACCTTGTTTTGTACACGGCGGTCCGTTTGCAAATATCGCACATGGTTGTAACAGTGTTCAGGCTACAAAGCTTGCTGTAAAGCTTGGTGACTATGCAATAACAGAGGCAGGCTTCGGCGCAGACCTCGGTGCGGAAAAGTTTATGGACATAAAGTGTCGTATGTCGGGTCTTCGTCCTGATGCAGTTGTAATAGTAGCAACTGTTAAGGCGCTTAAGTATAACGGCGGCGTAGCAAAGGATGACCTTAAAGAAGAAAATATTGATGCACTTTCAAAGGGTATAGTAAACCTTGAAAAGCATATTGAAAATATGCAGAGCTTCGGAACACCGGTTGTTGTTGCGCTCAACCGCTTTGCAACCGATACGGATGCAGAATTGAAAACAGTTATTGACAGATGTGCATCATACGGTGTTAAGTGTGCACTTTGTGAGGTGTTTGCAAAAGGCGGCGAGGGCGGTATCGAGCTTGCAGAATATGTAATCGATGCAATTGAGAACAAACCTGCAGCATATGTACCGGTATACGATACAGAAAGCTCAATTGAGGAGAAGGTAAACGCAATCGTAACAAAGGTTTACGGTGGTAGTGGCGTAGTGTTCTCTAACAAGGCAAAGAAAGAAATAAAGAAGCTTGCAGAACTGGATCTTGACAAAAAGCCGGTATGTATAGCAAAAACACAGTATTCGCTCTCGGACAATCCGTCACTTTTGGGACGTCCGACAGACTTTACTGTAGAAATAAAGACAATCCGTATTTCAAACGGTGCAGGATTTATAGTTGCAGAAGCAGGCGACATTATGACTATGCCCGGACTTCCCAAAGTACCTGCGGCTGAAAATATTGACATCAATGAAGACGGTATAATTTCGGGGCTGTTCTGATGAGAGTATTTGAATCTTATTCATACGAAGAAACTCACAAAATTGCCACAGAGATAGCAGACACACTTAACGGTGGCGAATTCATAGCAATGTACGGTGACCTTGGTGCAGGAAAAACTGCATTTGTCCAGGGACTTGCAAAGGCGTTGGGGATAAACAGTCACATAACAAGCCCGACTTTTACAATAGTAAACGAATATGAGGGCAGACTGCCTCTTTATCATTTTGATGTATACAGAATAGCTGACCCTGATGAAATGTATGAAATCGGATATGATGAATATATTTACTCAGACGGCGTATGTGTAGTGGAGTGGGCAGAACTGATAGAGGATTTGTTCCCTGAAAAATATTATAAGATTACAATTCTTAAAGACGAAGAAAAAGGTTTTGACTACAGAAAAATCATATTTGAGGAAAGTGGGGAGGATATATGAAAATTCTTGCAATAGATACATCATCTTTCCCAGCATCTGTAGCAATTGCGGACAACGGAATTCTTATGGGCGAGTACGTGATAAGAAATCAGCGTAAGCACTCGCAGAACATAATGATGATGACCGAGCGTCTGTTTGATGATCTGGGAATGGACATTTCCGACATAGATGTTTTTTCGGTAACATCGGGTCCCGGTTCATTCACAGGACTGAGAATCGGTATATCAAGTGTCCGTGCTTTTGCTCAGGCTATGAAAAAGCCTGTTGCACCGGTAAATACGCTTGAGGCATTGGCTTATAACTTTTCTTTAAGTGATGCGGTTATAGTCCCGATGCTTGATGCGCGCCGTGACGAGGTGTTTACAGCGGCATATAAGTTTAATAACGGTACTGCAACAGAAATTACTCCGCCGTGTGTTATGACAATCAGTGAAATTTGCGAAAAGTACAAAGACAGTGATGCTATAATGACGGGTGACGGTGCTATAATACATCGTGATGAGCTTGACGGTTTTAAACTTGCACCGCTTAATCTGGCTGAAACACGAGCATCATCGCTTGCGCTTGCGGCGTATAAAAAAGCGGAGAAAAATGAATTATGCGATTACAATCACGTATCACCTCTGTATTTGAGAAAATCACAGGCTGAACGTGAATATGAAGGGAGAAAGAACAAATGATAGCAATAGGCAGTGACCACGGCGGTTATGAGTTAAAGGAGCATATAAAAAAGCATCTTGAAGCAATTGGCGAGGAGTACAAGGACTACGGTACATATTCCGAAGACAGCGTTGATTATCCTGACTGTGCAGCGCCTGTATGTAAGGCAGTTCAGGACGGTACGGCAGACAAGGGAATACTTATCTGTGGTACAGGTATCGGCATATCAATGGCCGCAAATAAGCATAAGGGAATAAGAGCTGCACTTTGTTCGGATGTTTACAGTGCAAAAATGACAAAGGTTCATAACAATGCAAACGTAATATGCCTTGGCGGCAGAGTAACAGGCAGAGAGCTTGCATTTATGATAGTTGATGCGTGGCTTAATGCAGAATTTGAAGGCGGCAGACACGAGCAGAGAATAGCTAAAATACATAAAATAGAAGAACAGTAAAAAGGAGCCAATCGGCTCCTTT
>JAFODX010000128.1 GCA_017380475.1 Clostridia bacterium | reverse complement strand
GTATGCACAGAACACAGGGGGTACTGCGCCTGATGTGTATGATACCCTCGCAAAGCTTGCATCAGAAAAACACGGTAAGGATTTTGAGTGTTTTAGACGTAACGGCAGGCTCTGGAATGATATGTGTGACTGCTTTCAGGAATGGTATCTCGGTGATGAGCTTTTTACGGAGGAATATGGCAGAACACCGTATAAGGTCGGAAAACCGGGACTTTATAAAAAGGAGAAGCCAATAATCGGGCTTGAAGATTTAAAAGCATTACTTTGTGAGCTCTCAAAAACGAAGCGTCTTTGTATTGCTACGGGAAGACTTTACAACGAAATTGTACCACTGCTTGAGATATGGGGAGTGGCTGATTACTTTGACAAAAACGGTATCTGCAACTATAATCACGTAATTGAGGCTGACAAAGAACTTGGCAAGCAGTTTACAAAACCGCATCCGTATATGTTTTTAAAAGCCCTGTACGGGCTTGATTATCCCAATATCAGGATTGATAGCGGTGACTATGACAAAACAAAAATCAAAACAGCTCTTGCTATAGGCGATGCAGGTGCAGATATTCTTGCTGCGCGTGCAATGGGTGCTGATTTTTGTGCAGTGCTTACAGGCGTTGCAGGTGAGTCGGGCAGAGCATATTTTGAAGAACAGAACGCAGAGTATATACTCTCTAATGTAGGAGAATTGAAAGAATAATCGGAGGTAAGGCTATGGCAGAAGTTTACGGTGAAAAACCGAAAAAATTCACGAAAGAATGGTGGCCGTATTTCTGGCTCTATTATAAATGGCATACTGTTGCAGTGCTTTTTGTTATGATGCTTGTAGCAATCGGTATTTCTGACTGTGCTCGTAAAGAGAAATATGATTTAAGACTGACATATCTCGGCAGAACGTACTATGATATACAGTTATGGGACGAAACAGAAAAATTGCTTGAAGAAGACATAAAAGATGCCGACGGTAACGGTGAAAAAAATATTGGTTTGACAGACCTCGTAATTGCAGAGGGAAATGAATACGGCGAACAGAACTACGCAAGCTATCTTAAACACGATATGACTTTTTCAGAGGACTTGTCATACGTGTATATATATGACAGTAAGGAGCTTGAAAGAGTTTTGGAAGAAGGTGTATTGGCAGGTTGCTATGCAAAGGTATCAGACTGGCTGAACACTGACGTTTCTGATGATAAGCTCATATATACAGACAACACTGCATATGCAGTATCGCTAAGAGACAGTAAAATATTGAAAAAAGCGGGATTTGATTGTGAAGAACTTTACGTTCTTGTAAGAACAGATGCCCCGACATACGAAAATGCAGTAATCACAGCAAATAATTTGATAAAGTGAGGTGGTGCAGGGTGGTGGCACCGTCTTTGACAGATGAAAGAGAATTATTTCTTGAATTCAAAGCGACAAATGATGCAAAATTGCGTGAAGCTATAATAGAGAAATATGTCTACATTGCAGAGATAATATCAAAAAAATTCACTAAAAACAACCGACTTTATAACAATGGTATGGACTATGAGGATATATATCAGGTTGCGTGCCTTGGTCTGTTGTATGCAGTGGAGCGTTTTGACCCTGATAAGGGTGTTAAATTTGCATCTTTTGCGACGCCTACAATAATTGGCGAGGTCAGGAGATATTTCCGTGACAAGGGCTTTTTTATAAAAGTTCCGTCAAGGCTTTATGAGATATTCAGAAAAGCTGAAAGGATAAAACGTACCGAAGGTGAATCTTCAATTCAGGATATGGCAAGAATTCTTGGCGTAAGTGAATCGGTTGTACGTGAAGCGTATAAGACCGGAGATGCGGCATTTGTCCAGTCGATAGAAAGTGAATTTCTGGGCGATGAGGACAGCGTTGCGTTGATTGACACATTAGGCAAGGAAGACAGTAGTTTTCTTGTAATAGAAAACAGTGACTTTATTGATTACTGTTCAAAGCGGCTTGATGATGATGAACGTGAGTTTGTTAAACTGCGTTATTATGACGAGCTTAACCAGCGTCAGATAGGCGAGAGAATGAATATGAGCCAGATGCAGGTGTCAAGATTTGAAAAGAAGATTTTGAAAAAATTAAGAAATATGTATTTTGGAGATTAAAAAAGACGTGCAGACTTTTCTGCGCGTCTTTATTTGATATTAGTCGTCTATAGGATTGTATTCTGTTCCGGGATACGGCTGGAAATCCTCTGTAATCTGGTCTTTGTCAGCTTCGGGGATTTCACTCATCTGTGCCTGTGTATCAACTTCTGTTTTGCTGCTTTCAAGCGGTGTGATTTCTTTGTCAGTATCCTTGATTTCTATAGCTTCTTCGTCAGCTTTGTTTTCAACTGCATCTTTCAGACCTTCAGCCTCAAGTGCCTCAACAAGTCTGATTGTTGTTGCTACAGCATAGCAGGCATCTGCTCTTGTAAGCTTTGCTGCAGGGTTGATGTTGTTGTTCTCGTCTGCACGAAGATAACCAACTGATGTGTTTGCGTTTACTGCTTTCTTTGCCCAGTCGCTTACGCTGGCAATATCGGCATAGTCAGCTGCTACATCAGTGATGTTGATGTTCTTTACGTTTGCAAGATAAGCGTGGAGCATCTTTGCAGCCTGTTCTCTTGTAATAGCATCGTCCGGACCAAAAGCTTTGTCACTGTAACCGTCCATGATGCCTTCCTTTGTAGCCCATGCTATGTATGAAGCGTAGTATGCATCAGCTTTAACGTCTTCGAATGTAAGAGTAACGTTTGTAAGGTCAGCTTTCTGGATTCTTCCGAATACTGTTGCAAACATACCTCTTGTCATTGTCATATCCGGTGCAAACTCTGTGTCTGATACGCCGTTGAAAAGTCCTCTTTCATAACAGAATTTAACTGCATCGCTGTAATATGAATCTTTGGGAACGTCGGTAAAAACAGAGTCTGTTTTTGTTTCTTTTTCTTCCTGCTTGTCCTTGCCGGGAGTGATTTCGATTACCTGTATTTCACCGGCTGAACCGTTGACTGAGTTATCAATATAAACATCGTCAGCGTACTGGTTTGCATATGATTCATCAATTTCAGTGCCGTAATCAGATTCAATGTTCTCGTGGAAGAACTCATCATAGAAGGGTTCATCATAATAGGGATCTTCATAGTAGGGATCCTCATAATAAGTGTCCTCATAATAAGTGTCCTCATAGTAAGAATCGCTTGTTGTTTCGTCTGCAAAGACAACGAATGATGTGCTGAGCATTGTCAAAGCAGAGAGTATTGCAATAAATTTAGACATAATTTTATACCTCCATATATGTTCATTTATATTTGATTGCTATCCTATATTTTACCATAAAAAGAACACTATTTCAATCGACAATTTGCAATAGGTTGCATTTCGGCTATTTAACCAAAATATAATGGCGTTAATGGTTATATTGCCTAAAAAATCATTTGTTTTCGGATTTCAAAATAATAACAGTAAGTTCAGGACGGTTAAAAAGTCTTGGAATAATCATAGGATTTCCTATGCCACGGCTTACTATCATATCTGTACCGTCTTTGGTATAATGTCCTGCGAAATACTTGGGAAAAAGCATTGGTGAACCACTGCCCCATGACGAACGGGGTGAACATACACCTCTGCCGTTGGGGAGTCGTACCTGACCGCCGTGCATATGTCCCGAGATTATGAGGTCAAACCCTTTGTTGCATAATAAATCCATATGATTCGCTCTGTGGAAAAGTGCTATATGGTAATTGTCTGTTTTTTTGATTTCGTTTACCGAATTCAAGATGCTTTCAGTGACATTAGTGCCTGTTTCAGAAAACGGGTCCTCAATACCGCTTAATGTAATCTCCTTGCCGTTTTTTTCTATTATTACAGATTCGTTATGCAGTGTAACCGTGGAAGTTTTGTCTAGTGCCTCCTGAAATTTAACATAATCGGCACGCTTCAGGTCGTGATTGCCTGTTACAAAATAAACATCACTCACAAGTGCAAGCTTTCTTGCGAGCATTGTGCCCGGCTCGAATGAGCCACGGTCGTGTACAAGGTCACCTGTAAGTACGATAATATCGGGACTTTCATTTTTAACTTCTGCAATAAGTCCCGGCACAGCAGATGCGTGTAAATCCGAAATCTGAACGATACGGAATCCGTCAAATTCAGCAGGGATTTTGTCGGATGCAATGGTATAGTGGGTTGTTTCAAGCCGGTTATCAAGCCCCTTTGCAACAAGCAATGCGCCTCCGGTAACCACCGCACCTTTAAAAAGTTTTGCAAGCTTCATATATAAAAATTCCTTTCACTGTCATATAAATCCTTATTGGCATAATACTATTATACCACTAAATCTGAATAAATACAATTATTTTTAATAAAAAGTGCTTCGGGACTTGAAATCCGAACGAAAAAATGATATAATAATGTCAGCTTTTTGTGCCGTTTATAACGGCGGAACGGAGAATGTAAAATTATATGGCAACGACTATTATAACAAAGGAGCAATGGGCAGAATCTGAGAAGTTCATTGCAAAACTGAAAGAGATAAATGTTCGGTTTGCACAGGAACACGGAAGGGCAAGACTTGCTCATACTGAAACCTACGGATGCCAGCAGAATGTAAATGATACAGAGCGTATCCGTGGAATGCTTGAAAGAGCCGGGTTTGAGTTTACAGAAGAAGCAAAAGAAGCAGACCTTGTGATATATAATACCTGTGCTGTACGTGAAAACGCAGAGCAGAGAGTTTTCGGCAGACTCGGAATACTGAAACATATTAAAGAAACACGTCCTGAAATGCTGGTGGTGGTATGTGGATGTATGGTACAGCAGGAGCATATTACCGAGAAAATCAAAAAGGTGCATAACCACGTTGATTTGATTTTCGGTACACACGCACTCTACAGAATGCCTGAACTTTTATACCGTACCATAATTGAGAAAAAGACGGTTGTGGATATAACTGATTCTGATGGTGCGATATGCGAGGATGTTCCGATACTGCGTGATAAGGAAGAAAAAGCGTGGGTGTCGGTTATGTACGGTTGTA
Organism: Clostridia bacterium; assembly: GCA_017380475.1. Lineage (GTDB taxonomy): Bacteria > Bacillota > Clostridia > UBA1381 > UBA1381 > Ornithomonoglobus. The sequence continues at coordinate 1,751 of JAFODX010000128.1, read as the reverse complement.
ACAACTTCTGTACTTACTGCATAGTCCCGTATGTGCGTGGCAGGGAAAGAAGCCGTAAACCTGAGGATATAATAAACGAAATCAAGGGACTTGTGGCAAACGGTACATCTGAAATACGTTACTCGGACAGAATGTTAATTCTTACGGTAAGGACCTTGATATTGACATTGACTTTTCAGACCTTTTAAGGATGGTAAACGATATTGATGGAGTGGAACGTATACGTTTTATGACATCGCATCCGAAGGATATAAGTGATAAACTTATTTATACCATTCGTGACTGTGACAAAATCTGCAAACAACTGCATCTTCCGTTGCAGTCAGGTTCAGATAAGATATTAAAGGATATGAACCGTCATTATACAAAAGAGCAGTATCTTAAGATAGTGGACAAGCTCAAAAAGGAAATACCCCAAATAACGCTTACAACCGATATAATAGTGGGATTCCCGACAGAGACCACGCCCGATTTTAAAGAAACGCTTGATGTATTAAAAAAGGTGAGATATGATAATATATTCTCATTTATATATTCACGTCGTGAGGGTACACCTGCGGCAAAACTTGATTTTGTGCTCAGTGACGAAGAAATTCACAAGAACTTTGAGGAGATGCTTGAGGTTCAGAATCGGATATGTCTTGAGAAAAACCTTGAGTATAAGGACAAAATCCAGACGGTGTTGGTTGAAGATGTAAGCGACACCGAACCAACAATACTGACAGGCCGTAACGATGGCGGAAAGCTTGTAACTTTTGCAGGTGATGCGTCACTTAAAGGTAAATATGTAAAAGTAAAAATAACAAAACCAAAACAATGGAGTTTAGAAGGAGAATTACAATGACTATTTTTGACAAAACAAGAGAACTTGGAGAGATGATTCAGAACTGTGAGGAAATGAAAGCTTATAAGGAAGCGGAGGCTGCACAGAATGCAGATGCAGCAACACAGGAGCATCTTAAGGAATTTAATATGAACCGCCTTAATCTTGCAAGAGATATGCAGAACGGTAAGCTTTCAAGAGAAGAAGCAATCGAAAAGAACAACAAGGCTTTTGAAGAACTTTGCGAAAAAGCACCGCTTGTACGTGCATATGTTGACGCAAAGTCAAAGTTTGACGGTGTAGTTAATCAGGTGAATTCAATCATCAATTTCTACATCACAGGCTCAACAGGCGACTGTACACATGACTGCAGCACTTGCGGCGGTTGCCACTAAAAAATCGAATTAAATTACGCATCTTGCATCTCTGTGCTCGCTTGTGTATAAACATACACGGCGTTTGCACAGAGACACAATCTGCAAAATTTTCTTTCGATTTTTCGCAATTTGAACAATTTAAAAAGGTTTTAGCAGTTGATAACTCGGACTGAACAAATTCAGAATTAACAGAAAGGTACTACAGACAAATGGCAGGTAAATTGTCGCCGATGATGGCGCATTATATACAGGTAAAAGAAGAATATGCGGATTGTATCGTTTTTTACCGTCTCGGTGACTTTTACGAGATGTTTTTTGAAGATGCCATAACAGCATCACGTGAGCTTGAACTGACTCTTACGGGACGTGACTGCGGAATGGAGGAGCGTGCACCAATGTGTGGTGTACCGTTCCACAGTGCTGATACGTATATATCAAAGCTGATAACCTTGGGATATAAGGTTGCAATCTGTGAGCAAGTAAGTGACCCTAAGGAGTCAAAGGGTATGGTTGAGCGTGATGTTATACGTGTTATAACACCCGGAACAACC
>JAFODX010000127.1 GCA_017380475.1 Clostridia bacterium | reverse complement strand
TTGTGGATTGTATTTTTGAGCCTTTTTGCAGCAAGCTCAATTTCTTTTAACGGTAAATCCATTACGGTCATATCCTTTCGTGAAAAATACAAATGTTTATCATATTACATATAAACCCACTATAGTATACCACATTCCAAAAAGTTTTTCAAGTGAATAATTTAAATATATTTCTACATAAACATTATAAGGCTTATAGCCATAATAACCATACCGGCTATACAGCCAAGAATCATCGAATTACCCTTGTCATATTCACGCGCCATCGGAATAAGCTCCTCAATTGCGATATATACCATAATTCCTGCAATACCTCCGAAGATAATGCCATAGACAGTATCGCTTAAAAACGGACGCAGAATCAGATAACCGATAACTGCACCCAACGGCTCTGTAAGACCTGAAAACAGTGAAATAAAGAACGCTTTTTTCTTGTTTCCGGTTGCGTGGTAGATTGGTACAGACGTAACGATTCCCTCGGGGATATTATGAATTGCAATGGCAACCGCAATTGCAAGACCGAGAGAAACATCATCAAGTGTAGATGCAAATGTCGCAAGTCCTTCGGGAAAGTTATGTATCGCAATCGCAAGTGCTGTAAGAATACCCATTCTTTCGAGCCCTGATGAGTGCTGACCTGTCTTTTGTGCTGTCAGATCGCTTTCGGGTGAGGGGATAAGGTTATCAATAACCATTATCAGTATCATGCCGAAAAAGAACGCACCGCACGTAACCCATATTCCGCCGATTTCACCGAAAGCCACCGTAAGGTATTCCTGTGCATTTGCAAACATCTCAATAAACGAGATGTAAAGCATAACACCTGCGGAAAAACCTAAAGCAACCGACAAAAATTTTGTATTCTTCCTTGGTACAAAAAGCCCGATAATACTTCCGACGCCCGTTGTAAGTCCTGCAAACAACGTCAGAAGAAAGGCATAAATAACATTACTATCCATCATAATCACATCCTGTATTTTTTTTGCTATAGTTATACTACTCATACAGCTCATAAACTGTGATTATATAAAAAAAGAAATCGCCGAAGCGATTTCTTTAAATGGTGTGTTCTGTACGCAGGATGACCTCTTGTTGCATCTCGACTGACAGCTTTACGAAATAGTCACTGTAACCGCCTATACGAACGACAAGGTCACGGTAGTTATCCGGGTTAATAACTGCATCTTCAAGCGTTGTTTTGTCAACGACATTTATCTGTATTTCAAAGCCGCCACGCGAAAGATAAGTTTTTATAAGACTTGCCATTGTATCAACGGAATTCTCACCGAGAGACTGCTTTGAAAATTTCATATTAACCGCAACACCGCCGATAAACTCCTGATGTTTCCATTTTGTGGATGACAGGATTGATGCGGTCGGTCCGTTCATTTCACGTCCCTGACAAGGCCCCGAACCGTCGCCAAGCGGAAAACCTGATTTTCTTCCGTCCGGCGTTGCACCGGTAACACGACCGAAATCCTCGTGCATTACCCAGCAGAAAACACTGGGAATAAGTCTTCCGTTTGAGTGCATACAGGTATATTTTCTGCATTCGCTTATTATATGCTGTGTTATTTTCTCGAAGTATTGGTCAATTTCGTCGATATCGTTACCGTATTTCGGGAGCGTATTAAGAAGTCTTAATCTTAAGCCTTCATAACCGTCAAAATTGCTGTCAAGGATTGACTTGAATTCACTTATGGTAAATTCCTTGTTTTTGAATATGACCTCATCTAATGCAAATAGCGAATCAACAAGATTTGCCATTCCAACAAAGCTTGGCATTATCCAGTTGTATTTAGCACCGCCCTGTTCTATGTCAAGACCACGATCCAGACAATCGTTTACAAGACAGGAAAGCAGAGGGTTAACAGAGTGCTTTTCTCGAATCTTTCGTGTTTCGTTTTCGGCTTCGAAATTTTTCTTTATGATATTGTCAAGCTTTTTGAAAAGTGAATCCAACAATTCATTCAGGTTTTCATATTCTCTGTCAAGACAGTCCAGAAGCAACTGTACCATATTCGTGTACAGACTTGCCACCCATACATTTGATGAGGCAACAGGCGTTATTTCAACACAGGTGCTGTGGATATAGTTGCGTGCTTCATTTTCCGGCACACCGTAGCTGATAAGTCCTTTTGTTATAATATCATCATTAAAAATTGCAGGATGTGAACAACCGTATGAAAGTATTTCACACGCTTTCTTTAAATATTTTTCATCCATTCCTGCGGTGTGGCACAATCCTACAGCGGGGTATACAAGACGTATATCGGAAACCACCTGCATACACATATCGGTAAGCTCGTTCTGGACGATTTTGTTATCAGCATCACGTCCGCCGACCATATAACCGCATGAGAGTCCGTTCGGAACACGCATATTTATCTGTAATCCAAGGCAGTCAAGCAATAGTTGAGCGTATTCTCTGGTTATTGCACCGTCAGAAATATCTTTCAGATAGAAAGGCAAAAGATACCTGTCGGGGTGACCGAGCTGGAACTGTTGCTTTCTGCTTAATCTCAGTGGATTCATTGTAAGGCAGTATGATATGAAGCTTACTGACTGCACAGCCTCATAAAAATTCCTTGCAGGATTTTGCGGTACATTCCGGCATACATCTGCAATTTTTAAAAGCTCGGCTTTTCGTTTTTTGTCTGTTGTGATTCCGGCTTGTTTTATTGCCTCATCGGCATAATTTTCGGAGTGCTTTATTACGGCTGAAAGACACTTTTTTGCTGTCTTATAGAATATCTCTTTGCTTTTATCGCAAACTTTAAGATGTTCATCTATCTTTTTAATGATTCCGTTAAGACCGCAGTTTAAAACAAGCTCATAATCAATACTCATATGCGAATCCTGACCCGCACCTGAAAGTTCTTCTTCATATAGGGCAGAAGCGTATTATTTATCTTTCCATTCCGTTTTCTCTGTCGGAGACATAATATTGTCGCATTTTCCCACGATAAGTTCTCCATCTGAAATGGATGGAGTAAGCACGGAGAATGCAGTGTAATATGCATCTGCATAACGTTCAGCTTTTATTGGGTTCTTGCTGTTAAGAAATTCTCTGTAAAAATGATAATAGAACTCATCAAAACAGACATCTGTTTTGAGAGCAATCTCACGCAGATTATGTATTCTTTCCATAAAAATACTCCTTTCTGTCGTTGGCTTATCAATAACTATATCATATATCAAAAAAAGTGTCAATGTGATAAATAAAAAATATTTTTGACCCCTTATAACGGATGCGAACGAAAAAAATACTTGAAAAATTAAAATTTATATGTTATCATAGTTTTCGTATGAAGTGGAGGAAAAAGAAAAATGACAGATAAAAAAACAGGTTCAAAAATATTTTCAAATATGATATTTGTGACGTTTGCGGCACTTTTATGTTGTGCATTATGGGGCAGTGCTACACCGTTTATAAAGATTGGCTCGGCACTTATGATTCCGCAAAAACACGTGCCGTCAACAATGCTTTTTGCAGGTGTCAGATTTACTTTCGCAGGAATTCTTACTATTTTAATATACAGCATTGCAAGACGCAAGTTCTTATACCCAAAACGTGAAAACGTCGGCAAGGTTGCACTTATAGGAAGTGTACAGACGGTTATTCAGTATATATTCTTCTACATAGGACTTGCACATACATCGGGCGTTAAGGGTACAATAATCAGCGGTTCAACTGCTTTTTGTACGATACTTGTTTCGTGTCTTGTATTCAGACAGGAAAAGCTTACAATTCGTAAGACGGTAGCGTGCCTGATCGGTTTTTCGGGTATAATCCTCGTTAACCTTAAAGGACTCAAGCTTGAGATGAACCTTCTTGGTGATTGCTTTGTTTTATTCTCGGCGATTGCGTACGGCTTCTCATCATCGCTTATGAAGATTTTTTCAAAAGACGAAGACCCCGTTATTATAAGCGGATATCAGTTTATAATGGGCGGAATATTTATGATAATTATCGGACTTGTGTTCGGCGGCACCATAAAAATATCGTCACTTCAGTCTGCAGGTGTTATGGCATATCTTGCCTTGCTTTCAGCTGTTGCATATGCATTGTGGGGCATACTCTTAAAGCATAACCCGGTGTCAAGAGTTTCGATATTCAGCTTTATGACACCTGTTATGGGCGTTATTCTTTCAGAAATTATGCTTACGGAGTCAAGTAATGTTACACCGCTCAACCTTATACTTACAATACTCCTTGTAAGCGGAGGTATAATTTTACTTAATTACAACAAGCAGAAATAAAAAACACTTGCAAAATTTTTTGTTTTGGTATATAGTAGATAAAAAAGTAAAAGGGAAAAGCTATGTCGGAGATAATCGCAACAACTAAAAATAAAAAATACAAGTATATAAAATCTCTTATTCAGAAAAAAATAAGGGATAGAGAAGGCGTGTTCACGGTTGAAGGCAAAAAATCGGTTGACGATGCTGTTGCCTCAGCCTATGTTGTGCGCCTTGTTGCGATGAGTGAAAGCTTTGCCCAAAACGCACAGTATAATGCAGAAACAGTTATTGTCCGTGACGATTTGTTTGACGGACTTTGTGATACAAAAACACCGCAGGGAATAATGGCGGTAATTGAAAAGAAAGATACAGACTTTATCTCTGATACGGAAAAGCTTTATGTTTATTGCGATAATGTCAGTGACCCCGGAAATCTCGGCACAATCATAAGAACAGCAGACGCTGCAGGGATGGGCGGAGTTTTACTTTCACCCGGATGTGCTGATGCATACAGCCCTAAAACCGTAAGGTCAAGTATGGGTTCATTTTTTAATATTGATATTGTGACGGGTTTTGAATATAACTCATTATTTGAGTTAAAAGGAAAAGGTTTTCAGCTTGTGTGCGGTGCACTCTGCGAAGACAGTACTGATTATACACAGACAGATTTCACAAATCCGACAATTATAATAGTAGGAAACGAAGCTAACGGCGTATCGGATGACATATTAAAAGCGTCAGAGCATATAATTATACCGATATACGGCAAAGCGGAATCTCTTAATGTTGGTGTAGCAGCTTCAGTATTGATGTATGAAGCACAACGTCAGCGAAGGGGGGTTGCAGGATGAGTGAAAATGCAATCTACTGGCTATGGTTTACCCTGAAGAGTGATATAAAACCGAGAGAACGCATCGCAGTACTTGAAAAGTACGGTAATGCGAAGAATGTGTATAAAGCAACCGATATGGACGGTATCCATAACTTGTCGGATAAGGCATTTAAGGCACTTATGGACAAGTCGCTTGATGAAGCCAATAATGTAAAGCTTAAAATCGGGAAAATGGGCGGTTATATTCTCACAATAGAGGATGAGGACTATCCGTCGCTTTTAAGAAACATATACGACCCGCCGTATGTGCTTTACTGTATGGGTGAGCGTATAGCGTGGGAGAAACTGCTCACGGTCACAATTGTAGGTACACGTTTACATGATGAATACGGCAGGCGTGTAACTGAACAGCTTGCAAGAGAGCTTGCACTATCGGGCGCAACCGTGGTTAGCGGTATGGCACGGGGTATTGATTCGATTGCAGGAATAACAGCAATAAAATGCGGCGGCAAAACCGTTGCGGTACTAGGTAGCGGAATTGATGTAATCTATCCGCCGGAGCACGCAGAACTTTTTGAGATGATACGCAGAAACGGTGTTATAATGACGGAGTATCCGCCCGGAACAAGACCGCTTCGTGAAAACTTCCCAAGACGTAACAGAATAATGGCAGGTCTTTCGTACGGCATACTCGTAACGCAGGCACCTGAGAAAAGCGGTGCTCTGATAACTGCATCTTATGCCGTTGAAAACGGTCGTGATTTATACGCCGTACCTGCAGATATTTTTAATGAAACATCTGTCGGGTCAAACAGACTGATAAAGCAGGGTGCAAAACCTGTAATAACAGCGAACGATATAATAAGCGAATATCCGTATCTTGAAATTATACCTCTGTCTGAAAAACAGACAGAAGAAAAACAGCGTGACAAGCTGAAAGACCTTGATTTATCTGCATTAAACGATTTGCAGATAAGGATAGTTAAAGAACTGAATAATGAACCGTTACATATTGACGAAATCTCACGCATAACGGGTGTTGCAAGCTTTGAGATAAACTCTGAGCTGGTGATGCTTGAACTGCAGGGGATAGTCACAAAGCTTAACGGTAATATATATGAATTAAATTGATGGAGGAAAATATGTCAAAGAATATACTACTTATAGTTGAGTCACCTGCAAAGGCAGGTACAATACAGAAATATTTGGGCAAAAACTACACTGTTATGGCATCAATGGGACATGTTATTGACCTGCCCAAGAGTAATCTGGGTGTTGATATAGACAATGACTTTGAGCCTAAATATATCACTATCAGAGGTAAGGGCGATTTACTCACAACACTTAAAAGAGAAGCAAAAAAAGCTGATGAAGTGTTGCTTGCAACCGACCCTGACCGTGAGGGAGAGGCGATAAGCTGGCATCTTGCCAGTGCTCTTGACATAGACCCGAAATCAAAATGCAGAGTAACCTTTAACGAGATAACAAAAACAGCTGTAAAGGAAGCTATAAAAAATCCGCGTGCAATTGATATGAATCTTGTCGATGCACAGCAGGCACGACGTATTCTTGACAGAATCGTGGGTTATAAAATAAGTCCGATTCTGTGGGAAAAGGTAAAGCGTGGGCTTTCGGCGGGCCGTGTTCAGTCTGTTGCAACACGTCTTATCTGTGACAGGGAAGAGGATATTTTAAACTTTGTACCTGAGGAGTATCATACAATTGATGTAACACTTAAGAAAAAGGACAGTGCAAAGACCTTTACTGCAAGCTATTACGGCGAGAAGGACAAGGAAAAGGGACTCAAAACAAACGACGAGGCTTCGGCAGTTGTGTCCGATATAAAAGATGCGAAATTTAATGTTGAGTGGGTTAAGGAAACAATTAAAAAGCGAAATCCTCAACCGCCGTTTACTACAAGTACACTTCAGCAGGATGCATCAAGAAAGCTTTCGTATCAGGCAAGCCGTACAATGCAGATTGCACAGACTCTTTATGAAGGTATAAATCTTGGCGGAAAGCTTGGCACGGTCGGTCTTATAACATATATGCGTACCGATTCATTAAGAATAGCAGACGATGCATTGTTTGAGGCTAATGCGTTTCTGAAAGAAGCTTACGGCAGTGAGAATGTACACCGCAGACAGTATAAGTCAAAGAAGAGTGCTCAGGAT
>JAFODX010000007.1 GCA_017380475.1 Clostridia bacterium | reverse complement strand
CTGACCAAAGCCAAGCTCAAGCCCGGAGAGGAAGAGGCGCTCATCGCGGAAAAGGAGCGCTTCCGCCATTCGGAGAAGATTGCCACGGCAGTGCAGACGGCTCATCGTGCCATTTCCGCCAGTGAGGACAGTGAATCCGTGCTCACGACAGCCGCAACCGTGTATTTGTTGAGGACGGCGACGGAATACGCACCGAAGCCTTTGACCCGTCAAAGCTTACTGACCCGCATCTTATTATTTATGCACCCGTTCGTGTGCTCGGTAACAAGACAATAGTTACAAACGGTGACCAGACCGATACAATATATGACCTTATGAATCAGCAGATGACTTTTGAGCAGTCATTAAGAACACGTGAGTTTGAAGACGATGCTCCCAACTACACACCGAGAATTTCAGGTATCATCAAAACATCAGACAACGATTTCAACTACGCAATGTCAATCTTAAAAAGTGCTGACGGTGACCCGTCATCATGCAGAAGATACACATTCTCATATAACAATCCGCAGAGTGGCGTAGGACACTTTATTCATACATATATGTCTGACGGTGATCCCCTACCCTCATTCTCAGGTGAGCCGAAGCAGGTTTCTATCCCCAACTGCATTGACGAGTTCACAAACGGTCTTTGGGAATCATTAAACGAGGATAACAAGGTTTCTCTGTTCGTAAGATTTATTGATCTTGAGAGCGGCAAGACAGATACAAGAATTATAAACAAGAACGTATAAATCGAAAGGAATAATACAAATGAAAGAAATGCAATTAAAATACGGATGTAACCCCAATCAGGTTCCGTCAAGAGTATACCAGAAAAACGGTGAGCTTCCGTTTGAGGTTCTCGGTGGAAGACCGGGATATATAAACCTGCTCGACGCCTTTAACGGCTGGCAGTTGGTGTCAGAGCTCAAAAAAGCGACAGGCTTGCCTGCTGCAACATCATTTAAGCACGTTTCACCCGCAGGTGCCGCTGTTGGTTTACCGTTAACAGATACTTTAAAGAAAATATACTTTGTTGACGATGTTGAGCTTACACCGATGGCAAACGCTTACGCACGTGCAAGAGGTGCTGACAGAATGTCATCATTCGGTGATTTTATTGCACTTTCTGACGAGTGTGACAAAGCAACTGCACTTCTTATAAAGAAAGAAGTTTCAGACGGTATCATTGCTCCGTCATATTCAGATGAAGCACTTGAAATCCTTAAGGCTAAAAAGAACGGTAACTATTGTATTTTAAAAATTGACCCGTCATACAAGCCCGACCCGATTGAATGTAAAGAAGTATTCGGCATCACATTCGAGCAGGGTCGTAACGAACTGCCTGTAAACAACGATTTACTTGCAGACATAGTTACAGACAATAAAGATATGCCCGAAAGTGCAAAGCGCGACTTATTGATTTCACTTATCACACTCAAATACACACAGTCAAACAGCGTTTGCTATGTTAAGGACGGTCAGGCAATCGGTATCGGTGCAGGTCAGCAGTCAAGAATCCACTGCACACGCCTTGCAGGTAACAAAGCCGATATATGGTGGCTACGTCAGGCACCGCAGGTACTCAACCTTCAGTTTGTTGACGGTATCCGCCGTGCAGACAGAGATAATACTATTGACGTTTATATCTCTGATGACTATGAGGACGTATTAAAAGACGGTGTATGGCAGACGCTCTTTAAGGTTAAGCCGGAACCGTTTACAAAGGAAGAGCAGAAAGAATGGCTCAAGAAGAATTCAGATGTTGCTTTGGGTTCAGACGCTTTCTTCCCGTTCGGCGATAACATTGAGCGTGCATATAAGTCAGGTGTTAAGTACATCGCACAGCCCGGTGGTTCAGTACGTGATGACAATGTTATTGAAACCTGTAACAAATATAATATGGCAATGAGTTTCACAAAAATCCGCTTGTTCCACCACTGATTGAAGTAATAAGTAATAGTGAATAGTGAATAAGTAAAGAAGGGATAAAATGATATGAAAATATTAGTAGTAGGCGGCGGTGGCCGTGAGCATACAATAGTATGGAAAGTTGCACAGTCAGACAAGGTTTCAAAGATTTACTGTGCCCCAGGTAACGGTGGTATTTCAAAGCTTGCCGAATGTGTAGATATTTCAGCAACCGACATTGATTCAATGGTTGCATTTGCAAAGGAAAAGGAAATTGACCTCGTAATGGTAGCACCGGATGACCCGTTGGTGCTTGGTATGGTTGATGCTATGGAAGCTGCAGGAATCCGTGCATTCGGTCCAAGAAAGAATGCGGCTATAATCGAGGGCAGTAAGGTATTCTCAAAAGACCTCATGAAAAAGTACAACATACCTACAGCCGGTTATGAGGTATTCTGTGATTCCAAATCAGCTATCGAATATCTTAAAGAGCAGAACTCCTACCCTGCAGTTATCAAGGCAGAGGGACTGGCACTCGGTAAGGGTGTTATAATTGCTCTCAACGAAGAAGAAGCGGTTGCAGGAATCCACGAGATAATGGATGACAAAAAATTCGGTGACAGCGGTAACCGTGTTGTCATCGAAGAATTTTTGACAGGTCCTGAGGTTTCAGTACTTGCATTCACTGACGGTAAGACTGTAAAGCCTATGGTATCAGCACAGGACCATAAGCGTGCATACGATAACGACAAAGGACCCAATACAGGCGGTATGGGTACATTCTCTCCCTCACGTCTTTATGATGAAGCAAAGGCAAAAGAATGTATGGAAAACATCTTCATTCCTACAATCAACGCAATGAATGCCGAGGGCAGACCGTTCAAGGGTGTTTTGTATTTCGGACTTATGATGACCGAAAAAGGCGTTAAGGTTATTGAATACAACTGCCGTTTTGGTGACCCCGAAACACAGGTTGTTCTTCCCCGTCTTAAAACTGACCTTGTTGATATTATGGAAGCAGTTGTTGACGAAAAACTTGCTGATATTGAAATTGAATGGGCAGACGATGCCGCAGTTTGCGTAGTTATGGCATCAGGCGGTTATCCCGTATCATATGAAAAGGGACACTTGATTTCAGGAATAGAAGATGCCGAAGCTATGGATGACGTAACCGTTTTCCATGCAGGAACAAAACTCACAGCTGACGGATTCACAAACGTTGGCGGACGTGTTCTTGGTGTTACTGCGACCGATGATGATCTTGACCTTGCAATAAAGCGTGCATATGAGGCTGTCGGCAAGATTTCATGGAAAGACGAGTTCCACAGAAACGATATCGGCGTAAAATAAATTTTCCGAAAGGTATTGAGATTATGAGAAACGATTATATTACCTGGGACGAATACTTTATGGGTATTGCTCTTTTGAGTGCGATGCGTTCAAAGGACGAAAATACACAGGTTGGTGCTTGCATAGTAAACGATGAGAACAAAATTCTCTCACTCGGCTATAACGGTATGCCCATCGGCTGCAGTGACAGCGAAATGCCGTGGAAGCGTCAGGGTGCACCGATTGATACAAAGTATATGTACGTGTGTCACGCTGAGTTTAACGCAATATTAAACAGCCCTGCTCCGTCACTTAAAGGTGCAAGAATTTATGTAACACTCTTCCCTTGTAATGAATGTGCAAAGGCTATTATACAAAGCGGTATAAAAGAAATCGTTTATCTTTCT
>JAFODX010000126.1 GCA_017380475.1 Clostridia bacterium | reverse complement strand
ATCCGTTTTGCAAGTACCCACACACGAAAGGAATATAAAGTTCATAACCATACCGACAAAAAAAGCTATGTCCGAGCCGATTGCGGCACCGTAAATATTTATTTCGGGTATTGACACAAGAAAAATTGCCGATAAAAGCTTAATCACACCGACCGTTACCGAGGATATAAACACCCGTCCCGTATACCCCATCGCCTGCAGGATTGCACCCGATAACTGCATCATACATATAAAGAATACAGACGGTGCGGAAATACGCAGTAAAAGCGAGCTTGTTGTGTTATGAAACAACAGATTCAGAATGAAGTCGCCGAACACTGCAATAACTGCAGATGCAGATATTCCGCACACAGCAGAGAGCAGGAGACCGTTTTTTGTGAGACGTCTGACACGACTGTCGTTCCCCGTTGCAACCGACGCAGAAATTGCAGGGATAATACTCACACCAAGCGTTGCTAAAAATCCTGACGGCAGATTTAAAACCGTCATTGCATAGCCTGTGTATGCACCGTACAGATAGCGTGCCGAAAGTCGGGACAGACCTGCACGCAAAAGGCTCGCACGCAATACGGATGTATCAACCACTGCCAGAGCTGAGCCTGTGACCGCCATAAGCATAACGGGCATTGCAGTTTCTATAAGCTCACGCGAATAAAGGCGTGATTTGCCACGTTCACGCTTTATTTTACGGTGTGTGACACAATACGAGCCCACGAGCATCACAGTCGCACAAAGCTCGCCCACAGTAACGCCGAAAATCGCCCCTGCGGCTGATTTGTCTGTTCCGCACCCTATAAGCCACACGGCAAAGAAATAACCTGCAGCAAGCTTTATAAACGATTCTATGCACTGTGAAACGGCGGTCGGGAGCATATTGCTCTCGCCCTGAAATCCGCTTTTTACCGCATCGCCTACAGCCACGAGCAAAACTGACGGTGCAACGGCACGTATTGCCCACACCGCACGTTCCTCTTTCATTGCCAATGCAAAAAAATCCGCACCAAACCACATCACAAGCGAGCCAAGAAGTCCTGCGATAAAGAGAATAACCGACGAATACCACACTATCGACTTTGCACCGTTGGGGTTATCCTTTGCAAGCTCTGCCGCACACATTTTAGACACTGCAAACGGCACACCAGACATAATAAACGCTAAAAACATTGCATACACGCCAAAAGCAGTGTTATACACCGCCATTCCCTCCTCGTGGATTATGTATGTCAACGGAATCTTAAGCACCGCACCGAGAATTTTAGACACTGCATTTGCGACCATAAGTATTGCCGCACCTTTTATGAACGAATTTTTCAAAACCATCACCGCCCCTGTATACCATAATATTTACGGCGGTTTGGTTTTATACGAAAAAAGGACCGTTTCGGTCCTTTTTCCGCTCAACGTATTATTTGTCATCGGAAGACATGAATATCCATAAAACTATAAACAAGGCAAGGCACAATCCTCCGCCTATAAGTGCAAGCGGTTTTCGTAACGACGGAGAAACCGCTTTGGGTACATCAAATTTCTTTTCAATGTTGATTTTCTTATTATCCTTTTCGGGTTCATCCTGCCATTCCATAGTCTCGCCTGACTTTTCAAGCACGAGTCTGTTCTTCATATATGCTTCCCTAAGGCTTGAAAGCTCGTTATCGGAGAACGGTATAAAATCGTTACGCACGCAAAGTATCTGATAGTTATCGGATACTTTATCCGTACGGCGCAATATTGTTCCGTTATAGAAACAGCGGTCTGTGCTGTAACGGACATAATACAACTCATCACCAAGGTCGTAAACGTTTGTTATGGCGTTGAATACGCCCTCGCCGTTATGCTCGTTTACTGCAAGTGAGTATTCCGACATAGTCGGATATTCGCCTATATCAAACGGATAATCAAATTCTGCTGTACGTTTAAGCACACGCGAAAGCTTGTCACGCTCACTGCGTGGCATTTCGTCGTATATATCGGTATAGCTGACATTTGATGCCGAATAGTCTTTAAGTGTTGAGAAGAACACCGACAACGGCTCATTGTAGTATGACACGTCTATCTCGGGATGAATATAACTGTCAGTAAAGCTCAGTACACCCGATAAGCTCTTTGCTTTGGGTGCGTCTACACGTTCAAATGCGTTGTTTTTGATTATGGTATAGTAATCCTCAACCACTGCTGTTTCACCCTGATACTCGGTATATGCAATATAGCGGTAGTCACCGCCCTCGGCAAGTGCGATTTCAGCTATATGCGAATCTGAAATATCATACGGTTTTCTTATGGTTGTTATTATCTTTGCCGTCTTTTTCTTCTTATCGTAGCGGTATATGTCAATAGAAACACATTCGTTGTTGCCGTCTGAATAGATAAGGACAAGACACGGCTCGGCATCGTTTGTAAACTTTACAATGTCGGCATATATAACACCCGTCGGACAACTTTCGGTTAAATCAACAAATCCCCCACATTCGGGTGTGGATACAACACCACAGTTAAGCATAGCGGAATTTAGTGTAGATGCATACACGCTTGCCCACGGTTCATTGTTATCCTTTGCATAGGTTACGGGCATGGACAAAAGAATCACAAGCGTGCAAAAAAGAGACATCAGTCTGTACAGTGTCTTTTTCATCTGTCCTCCCCCTTTTTTGACCATAAGAAGATTGCATCTGCCCTATGGTATAAGTTTACTCCTACATTGTATTACAAAATG
Organism: Clostridia bacterium; assembly: GCA_017380475.1. GTDB lineage: Bacteria > Bacillota > Clostridia > UBA1381 > UBA1381 > Ornithomonoglobus. Next base: position 2,271 of record JAFODX010000126.1, on the reverse strand, counting down.
TGTTACATTTCAACTTTTTCCGTCTTAATTCTCTGTGACATATCATTTACAATTGTTACATACAATCCCTTCGAGTTTGCTACGCAAACCCACCTCCATTGCTCTGCATAAGTTCCACCAACGAAAACAAGTTTTCGGGTGTCACTTGTACACAAGGGAGGCTGCACACAAAAAAGGGACTGCCCGAAGCAGTCCCGTGTTTGCTGAATTTACTTGATTTTTGTCAGTTTTTGTGATATAATATCTTTGTCGGAGTAATCCGATAAAAGGTAAGATTTCTTAACGGTGGTTTCACCGGCGGTTATGCCACACTCCAAAAGGAGGTGGTTGTTATGAAAAGATACATAATAAGAATTTTATTTCTTGTTCTTCTTCTCTTGATAACTTTTGCTATAAAAGCAGAATGACCGCCCTCGCCAAAGTTCGGTCATTCTAATATGATTACGTTCTAAGGCATAACCGTTTGAGGTCTTGCCTTTTTCTATTTATATTATATACCCTTTTTCTTCTGTTGTCAAGTGTTTTTACAAAAAAGGGACTGCCCGAAGGCAATCCCTTTAATTTGAGCTATATTAATCTTTAGGTTAGATTATTTTGCTCTGTAGTAAACAACATCTGTTACTACGTTATCAACAACTCTTACAAGTGCTACTCTCGGAAGAATGTTTGTCTCAAACTCGCCATTATCATCCCAGTCGTATGATGCCTGACCTTCAACCTTGAAGAAGCTCTTATCCTGTGCAAGACCTGCAACTGATACTCTCAAGCCTTCGTCAGCAAGCTTGTTGTAGTTGTAGCTGTAAACATTAGCATTGCCGATTGAGAATGACTTAACATCTGTGAAGCTTGAAACACCAGCTGTCTGGCTCTTGAAGATACGGAGTGAGTTCTCTGTAGCTGTGTAAACCGGACCGTAGTAGATTTCTACTTCTTCATCATCATCTTCACCATTGATTGCCAATGTGTATTTGCCATCTGAATCACTATCTGTGATTACAGCAGAGCCTGTGTTTGCTGTGAATGATGTTGCATCAGCAAATACTGCTGTGTACATAGCATCTGCATCAGCAGCAGGTGAGTAGATTACTTCGTACTTACCTGTTTCAACGTAACCCTCTGTTCCAACTGTGTACATGATAACGTCACCTTCTACAAGGAACTTGTCATCTGAATCATCATCAGTAGTATCAGCACCAGCATACTGAGTATTCTCGAAGTAAACTTCTACATCCTCTTCGCCGTTAACTGCAACAGTTACGATTTCAACAGACTCATCATTTACTGTTGTTGTTGTGCCCTTAGCTGAAACAACTGCAAGTGTACTCTTCGGGTTAAGAGCTGCCAAGTCGCCTGTGATAACAACAAGACCATATACGCCGTCAGTATCGTTAGTTACGAATACATCATACTTAGCCTCATCCTCAAGCTGGTCAACAGTCATAGCAGCAACATTACCATCTGTAAAATAGTTGCCTAATGCAAGAACCTTTGTAGCTGTCTCTGAAATCTGGTAACCACCAAGCATTGACAATTCCTTAGTGAACTCTGCATCAGCAGTAACCTCACCAGCTTCAACTGTTACGTTAGCCTTCCACTTGATGTTGCCGTTAGAATCTATCTTGTACTCTACGATAGCATTCTTAGCGTTAGCAGCTGATGTAGCAGCTGCAGGGAACTTATCGAACTCTGTAGTGCTTGCACCTGTATCTGTAGTAGCATAAGTCTCTACTTCACCGTCAGCTGTTATTAGCTTAATCTTGTTCTCACCAGATGTATTGTACTTACCTACAACGATACCGATTGTCTTGTTTGTAGCATTAACCTCAGCCTTTACGATGCAACCAAATGCGTCAAGGTAAAGGTTGTAGCTATTGCCAAGGTCGATTGTAACACCAGCATAATCATATACAGTGCCATCAACTGTAACTGTGTTCTTTGTTGTGTTCTTGCCTGTAGCTGTACCAGCAACTACCTTATCTGAAACGATAACTTCGATGTCATCTGTCTCCCAGTCGCCGCCCCACTCATAAGCGATTGAAACGATGTCGTCTTTCTTAACATCCTCGTATGAGATTTCAGCGCCGTCCTTTACGAATGTAACCTTTCTTTCCGGATCTTCCTCAAGATCGATTACGATTTCGCCGTCTACGCTACCGCTTATAGCAGTTACTTCGATTGTAGCTTCCTCACGTACTGGTGGTGCGTTCCGCGACCAAGGTGCGCGAGCCCATCATTGATGCGGCGTGTGAGACCGGTAAGCTGAAACTCATT
>JAFODX010000006.1 GCA_017380475.1 Clostridia bacterium | reverse complement strand
CAGATTTCTTGCTATTACTGCAGCTGCAGCACGTTCAGGGTTAATAACCATAGCAAGACCGAGGTCTTCCTTGAACAGGTGTATTTCCTTTCCGTACTCAGGGTTTCTTACACGTGCAATTGTCTGGCAGTTACCGGATTTACGTGCTATAAGGCACGTAAGCAGGTTTATTTCATCAGATGCCGTTACAGTTATAAGAATATCAGCATCTTTAATACCTGCATCAGTAAGAGTATCAACACTTGCTCCGTTTCCGACTACACCCATTACGTCAAACTGATTCACGAGTGCATTTATTGCCGCAGAACGGGTATCAACAACGGTTATATTGTGCTGTTTTTCGTGGCATAGCATTTCGACAATCTTTTTGCCGACATTTCCGCATCCTACTACTATAATATTCATATTATTTACCTCATCAGTCAGTTGACGGTAAGTGTGATTTCGTCACCGTCAGCATCGGCTGTAATCTGTGCGTTTTCCGTGATTTTTCCTGTGAGTGCAAGTTTTGCGAGTTTATCTTCAAGTAACGAACGTATAGCACGTTTTAAGGGTCTTGCGCCGAACTTAACATCATAGCCTGATTCGAGTATCAGATCCTTCGCCGCATCCGTTACTGTGATTGTAGCGTTCTTCTCGCTGATTTTCTGCGATATATCCTTTAAGAGTAAGTCTATAATCTGTCTTAATTCAGGTTTTGTGAGAGGCTTAAACACAACCACTTCATCAATTCTGTTAAGAAACTCAGGACGGAAGAACTCCTTAAGGCTCTTGTCCATATTGTCTTTCATTGTAACTTCAACATCACGTGCAAAGCCGGTCTTGTTTGCAGAGAATTCCGAACCGGAGTTGGTTGTCATTACAATGATTGTGTTTTCGAAATTAACGATTTTGCCGTGACTGTCAGCAATACGTCCGTCATCAAGAATCTGCAGGAAGATATTAAATACATCAGGATGTGCCTTTTCTATCTCATCAAGCAATATTACCGAATACGGCTTTCTGCGTATCTTTTCGGTAAGCTGACCTGCATCGTCATATCCCACATATCCCGGGGGAGAGCCGATAAGCTTTGATACTGCGTGCTTTTCCATATACTCTGACATATCAATTCTTACAAGTGCTTCTTCGTTGTTGAACATTACCTCGGCAATTGTCTTTACAAGCTCGGTTTTACCAACACCTGTAGGACCTGCAAAGATAAATGAAACGGGACGCTTCTTTGTTGTTATGTCCGCACGTCCTCTGCGTATTGCACGTGCAACGGCAGAAACCGCCTCCTCCTGTCCGATAACACGCTCGTGAATACGTGTTTCAAGGTCCAGAAGCTTTTCGGTTTCGTCTTCTGTAAGACGGTGTACGGGTATCTTTGTCCAACCTTCTATAACTGCGGCGATGTCGTCAAAAGTTATTTCGATGTCTTTTGACGCTGCCTCGCATCTTACCTTGTCCGATTCAAGGCGGAGTTTCTCAGAACGTAGATTGGCAATCTTTTCGTAATCCGGATTTTCATTGCCGGAGTTATTGAGTTCTTCAAGCTCCGTATCAATTATTCCAAGTCGTTCGTTTACAAGCATCAGCTCGTAAAGTTCTTTGTTTTTGAGATTTACACGTGAGCCTGCTTCGTCAATGACGTCTATTGCCTTGTCGGGCAGGAATCTGTCAGTGATGTAGCGTTCTGACATTCTCACTGCCTGTTCAACGATTTCATTTGAGATTTTTACCTTGTGGTAGTTTTCGTAGTAATCCTTGATTCCGTTAAGTATCTCAACACTTTCCTCGATTGACGGTTCGTCAATCATTACCGGCTGGAATCGTCTTTCGAGTGCAGTGTCCTTTTCAATGTGTTTTCTGTACTCGTTTATTGTTGTTGCACCGATTATCTGGATTTCACCACGTGCAAGGGCAGGCTTAAGAATGTTTGCTGCGCTCATTGCACCCTCGGCATCACCTGCGGCAACGATGTTATGAATTTCGTCTATTACAAGAACCACGTTTCCACGTTCTTCTGCTTCTTTCAGAAGTGATTTGAGTCGTGACTCAAACTGACCACGGAACTGCGTTCCTGCAACAAGTGCCGCAAAGTCTATAAGGTAAAGACGTACATCAAAAAGCTTTGGCGGAACACTGCGTTCAAAGATGCGCATTGCAAGGCCTTCTGCGACTGCTGTTTTACCAACGCCAGGCTCACCCAGAAGAATAGGATTGTTCTTTGAACGGCGGTTTAGTATCTGAATAACACGCTCAATCTCGTCATTACGGCTCACAACTCTGTCAACCTTGCCGAGTGCAGCACGTGCAGTGAGGTCTGTTCCGTAGGTGTCAAGCATACTCTTTTTGCCGTTATTGTTCTTTCGTGACTTTTTATCATCCTTTTTTGCGTCGTCGTTCTTCTTTGAACCTTCACCTTTGCCACCGAAAATATTACTCATAAAATCTGAAAGGGGAGCAGTTGCCGCACCGCCCTCGGTGTCTTCGTCACAGTCAATGCCCATACTCATAAGCATATTCTGTTCCATTTCCTGTAAGCCCTCCGGACCGCCCATGCTTTCAATCATATCGTTCATCTGCTCGTTGATTGATTCGATTTCATCAGCGCCTATACCAAATTTTTCGAACATCTGGTCAACCGGTGCAAGTCCAAGCTCTTTTGCACACGACAAGCAATAGCCCTCCATAGAGGTCTTGCCGTTTTCCATTTTAGTTATATACATTACTGCGGGTCTCACACCGCATTTAACACACATTTCCATATTTATATAAATATTCCTTTCAATATACAAATAGCCATTGTCTATTATAGCACATATTCTTCTAATTTAAAAGACTTTTTTTAAAATTCATAATTTATTAACTATTTTTCCTTGCAAATATCTGGAATATAGTGTATAATAGATATACATACAACAAATGGAGGTATATTATGTACGATACAAAAAAAGGCTACGAGTTAGCAAAGGAATACTATGCACAGTACGGCATAGATGTAGATAAAATGATAGAGATATGTGATAAGACACCTATTTCTATGCACTGCTGGCAGGGAGATGACGTTGCCGGTTTTGAGAAGAAGGACGGCGGACTTACAGGCGGTATTCAGACAACCGGTAACTATCCGGGTGCTGCAAGAAATGCGGAAGAATTACGTGCCGATATCGAAAAAGCAATGGAGTTTATCCCCGGTGAACTAAAGGTAAACGTTCATGCAAACTATCAGGAAGCTGATACTTTTGTTGACCGTGATGCCATAACAGAGGATAATTTCAAAAACTGGGCAGACTGGGCAGTAGAAAAAGGAATAGGTCTTGACTTTAACCCGACATATTTCTCACACCCGTTGAGTGAAAAGGCAACACTTTCATCAGCTGATGAGAACGTCAGAAAGTTCTGGGTAAAGCACGGTATTGCGTGCCGTAAGATTGGTGAGTATTTCTACAAGAGAACAGGTAAGGTTTGCGTTATAAACCACTGGACACCCGATGGTGACAAGGAGTTCCCGATAGACACACTTACACCGAGAACACAGCTCAAAAAGAGTTATGATGAGATATTTGAGGCTACAAAGGATGTAGAGGGAGTTATGGACGGTATCGAATCAAAGGTGTTCGGTATCGGTGCTGAAAGCTTTACAGCAGGCTCACACGAGTTCTGTATGGGATATGTAATGAAAGCAAACAAGGACCATATAATTATGACTCTTGATACAGGTCATTATCATCCGACAGAAACTGTTTCGGCAAAGCTTGGTTCTATATATACATTCTCAGACCATGTGCTTTTGCACGTATCACGTCCGATTCGTTGGGACAGTGACCATGTAGTGGCATTTGATGATGAAACAAAGGCGATTATGGAAGAGCTTGTAAGACTTGACAAGTTAGAGGATACATATATAGCAACAGATTTCTTTGATGCGTCAATCAACCGTATAGCTGCATGGGCAATCGGTATGCGTAACACAAGAAAGGCTATGCTTTACGCATTGCTTCAGCCGACAGAGATGATGAAAAAGCTTGAAGCTGACGGCGATGTATCAGGCAGACTCGCAGTATCGCAGGAGTTCAAGGCAGCACCGTTTGCGCTTGTATGGGATTACTACTGTGAAAAGACAAACAAGGGTGTAGGTCTTTCATGGCTTGACGAAGTCCGCAAATACGAAAAAGAAGTTCTTTTGAACAGATAAAAAGAGGGGAGTGTACCTTATGGGTAACACTCCCTTTTATATTAAACAGCCAGAATTGGCTGGAATTGCTTGTTAAGAAGTGCCGCCTCAACTGTTTCGTTAAGCTTTGTGAAGTCGGCAATAAGCGAGTTTGGCTTATGTATGCAATCATCCTGACCGAACGGGATAAAGAAACAGTGCTTGCGTGCTAAAAGTCTGCCGATATTTTCTGCTGCACCGCATAACCCGTCATTTGTTGAAACGCCTAATATAAGCGGACGTTTGTTACGAAGATGTGCTTTTGCGGCAAGTGTCACAGACGAATCTGCAACGGAATTTGACAGCTTTGCGAGCGTGTTTCCTGTACACGGGAGAATAACAAGTGCATCAAGCAGTTTTTTAGGACCGATTGGTTCTGTTTCAAAAACTGTATGAAGTATCTTCTCTCCGGTTATTTCTTCAAGCTGATGCCGGAAATCAACGCACGCACCAAATCTTGTATCGGTCGAATATGCGGTTTCGCTCATTATCGGAATGATATGTGCACCTGTTTCTTTGAGCTTTTTCACGGCGCTGATGGCGTTTTTAAAGGTACAAAACGAACCGCACATTGCAAATCCTATTGTTTTATCGCTTAAATTCATTTCTATACCTCCTCTCTGAGCATATTGATAATTGTGTCTTTTATAATTATACCTGCTGTAACGGGTGCAACCCGACCGGGCAATGACAGTGCCCATACAACGTGAATACCGAGCTCCTTTGCAGTTTCAAAATCCACACCGCCGGGTTTTGAGGCAAGGTCAATGACAAGTGTGTCACGACGTATATGCAAAAGCTCGTTCTTGCTTAAAATCAGTGCAGGAACAGTGTTGAATATTATATCAAATTCACCGAGCCGTGATTTTGCTTCGCTTACTGTCAGCGGATAACAGCCGTGTCCCTCTATCAGTGCAAGGTCGGCATATTTGCGTGCAGAAACATAAGTTTTAGCACCTAATGCATCAAGTGATTTTGCAAGTATTTTTCCAACCTTGCCATAGCCCAAAACAAGGCAGTTGCTGTTATGCAGGGTAAACGGTGTTTCAGAAATTGCTATTTCAATTGCACCCTCGGCAGTGGGAACAGCGTTTTTTATTGCAAGCTCGTCACGGAGCATATAGTCACGGTGTTTTATTCCACGTTTTGAGAGAGCATCGGAAAACGCCTGCGTGATACATCCGCCAAACACGAGTGAAATCGGGTTAAGCTTTTTAGTGAGCTCCGATACGCCAAGTCTGGTATCTGAATACGGTGTATTTATATTTATACCGTCAAAAGAAACCGGAACAGGAAGTATCACGATTTCCGAGTCCAGTGCGGCATCTATATCTGTAGTATTAGCATCATAACTGATTTTATCTGTAAAGCCGAAAACGGTAACGTCATAGCCGTCTTTTCGCAACTCGTCTGCAAGTGTAAGCTGGCGTAAATCACCGCCTATAACGGAAACAGTTTTAAACATGGTCTGCAACTCCTTTCTTGATAAAAGTACGGTAGTGACTTTTATAAGGTATATTATGCGTTTTGTCATATTTTTGACACGCAAATGAAACGCATATTTAAACAGAAATATATTGAATTTTAAATAAGTTGATAGTATAATGGAATAAAATAGCAGTGGAATACTTTTTGGAGGTAGATTTTATGAAAATTCAATATCTGGGCACTGCGGCGGCTGAGGGGATTCCTGCCATATTTTGTGATTGTAAAACGTGTCAGAAAGCGAGGAAACTGGGCGGCAAGGAGATAAGAACACGTTCTCAGGCAATTATAGATGACAGACTGCTGATTGATTTTCCGGCAGATACATATATGCATTTTCTGCAGTACAACCTGCCGTTGTCAAAAATCCAAAACTGTCTCATAACCCACTCTCATGCGGACCACCTTTACCCGAAAGAATTACATATGCGAAAATCGGGGTTTGCTAATATTGCTGAAAATTCTCCGTTAGTGTTTTATTCTGATAAATCAGGATTTGATATGATAAGCGAAATAAAAAAAGCGGGTGTAATCAGTGATGATGACTTACAGGTTAAAAAGATAAGCCTGAACACTCCGTTTAATGTTGACGGCTACAGTGTAACGGCATTAAGAGCAGCACACGCAGATGTAACATCGCCGGTGGTGTATCTGATAGAAAAGGACGGAAAAACGCTTTTCTATTCAAACGATACGAGTGAATATCCGCCTGAGAGTATGGAATATCTGAAAACTCTGAAAAAACCGATTGACCTTATATCTCTTGATTGTACCGAGGCGTGCAATAATGCAACATATATCGGGCATCTGTCGCTTGAGAGGTGCATAGATTTAAGAAAAACACTTATAGAAATCGGTGCAGCGGACAAAAACACAGTATTTGTATTAAACCATTTTTCGCATAACAGTAAAAATGTGTTGTATAAGGACTTTGTTAAGATTGCGGCAAAACTTGATTTTGAAGTCAGTTATGACGGAATGGTTATAGAAATATAAATAAAAAGGAGAAATAACTATGGCACTGATTACTTTGAAGTTTTACAGCGAAGCTCTTGGAATGCAGACAGAGGTGTATGTTGCAATGCCACAGAAGAGCAGTAACGGCGAGATTGGAATAGAAAATAATGCAGGGGACGGTAAATATAAATGTCTCTATCTTTTGCATGGTCTGAGTGATGACCACACAATATGGCTTCGCAGAACATCCATTGAACGCTATGCGGCAGATTACGGGATATGCGTTGTTATGCCGTGTGGCGGAAGAAGCTTTTACACCGATATGAAATACGGTGCAAAGTATTATACTTACATCGCAAAAGAGCTTCCTCGTGTTATAGGCGAATTCTTTAATGTATCAGACAAGCGGGAAGACACATTTATAGCCGGACTTTCAATGGGCGGTTACGGTGCATTGAAGATTGCGCTTCGTGAAAATGACAGATTCTGTGCGGCGGCAGGGTTGTCATCTGTTGCAGACATATACCGTGAAGATTTTAAGAAATCTCTTGTTCCCGTATTTGGTGATAACATCGAAATACCCAGAGAAGATGATTTGTTCTCGCTTGTTGAGACCAAAAATAACGAAGAACAAAAACCGCGTCTTTTTATGACAATCGGAACAGAAGACTTTATGTATAAGGATAATCTGCGTCTGAAAGAGAAGATTGAGGCACTTGATTATGATTATACATACACAGAAGCTGCAGGCGAACACTCATGGGATTTCTGGGACGATAAGATTCAGGATGCGCTGAAATGGATGTTCGAAAAATAATTTTAATTTACGAAATGACACCAATTAAGGTGTCATTTTTGCATATTGGCAGAATTGAATCATTTTTTGTGGAAAGTATTGACATTTTTAGGGGGGTGCTATATTTATAGTGTATAAACTCAACGGAAAATAAAAAGAAAGGAATGTGATAAAATGAAAAAAATCACAAGCGTTTTTGTTGCGTTGGCGATGCTTGCAACAATGATTACAGCTATGCCGGTTTTTGCTGAAACTTCGGCGTGGGGTGATGAGTCGGTAGCGACAGCATTTGCAGGAGGAACAGGAACAACAACAGATCCGTATCTTATCTCAAATGCAGCGGAGTTAAGATATGCAAATGACCTTATAAACTCAGGTGCTACATAT
>JAFODX010000125.1 GCA_017380475.1 Clostridia bacterium | reverse complement strand
GCTTTGCAATGGACAGACTTTTTGACGCAGGTGCTTTTGAGGTCTACACTGTGCCAATCGGGATGAAAAAATCACGACCGGGTACTTTGATACGTGTAATGTGCAGTGAGGCTAAAAAGGACGAGATTGTACGGACTATTTTCAAGCATACAACAACAATCGGGATAAGGGAAACCGTAACGCACCGCTACGTTCTTGACAGACATATGGACACATTCGTAACACCATATGGAAATGTACGGTGCAAAACATCGTCAGGCTATGGTGTAACACGCAGAAAATTTGAATATGACGACCTTGCAAAAATAGCAAAGGAACAAGGCATCAGCATCGAGGAAGTAAAGAATATGATAAAAGAGTAGTCAGTGACTACTCTTTTATTCATCTTCCGTATAACTCTGTAAGAGTTGCGATTTTTTCGGTGAGTGCATCTGTTATTGCATCTTTTTGCATACGCCACTGCCAGTTGCCGTATGGCATCGACGGTGTGTTCATACGTGACTCCTTGCCAAGCTCAAGGCAGTCCTGCATAAGAATAATTGCAGTATCGGCAACCGATGCCATCATAAGCCGTATCAGTGACCACACAAAATCACTGTCTGTTTTCCCATTATAGCCCATATATTCTTTGCAAAATTCCAACTCATCATCAGTGATTTCCGTAATCCATTCCTTAATCGGTGCGTTGTCGTGCGTGCCGACATAGCAGACACAGTTTTTATCATACCGAAACGGCAGATAATCATTTTCTCTGTCAGAGAATGCATACTGCAGAACTTTCATACCCGGATATCCCGAATCCTTTAGCAATTTTTTTACACCCGGTGTTAAAAATCCCAAATCCTCGGCGATAATCGGGAGTGTGCCGAGTTTTTCTTCAAGCGCTCTGAACAAATCCATTCCCGGACCCTGACGCCAGCTTCCGCCTCGTGCAGTTTCGTCGCCGTAGGGAATCGTGAAAAATTCGTCAAAACCACGGAAATGGTCTATTCTGATAACGTCATAAAGCTCTTTAGCCGATTTCATTCTGTCAATCCACCAGCCGTAACCGGTTTCTTTGTGTCTTTGCCAGTTATATATGGGATTTCCCCACAACTGACCGTCCTCGGAGAAAATATCGGGCGGACAGCCTGCAACGGTTTTTGGCATAAGCTCATCGTCAAGGTCGAATAAATCGGGAGAAACCCACACATCTGCACTGTCAAGTGCGACATAGATTGGAATATCACCTATTATCTTTATTCCATTTTCTGTCGCATACGCTTTGAGCTTTTTCCACTGCTCAAAGAACATAAACTGCACAAATTCCCAGAACTCGACATCTTCTTTGTGCGACTCCTTAAAAAGCCACAGCGAATGCGGGTCACGGCGTTTTAAGCCGTCCTCCCATTCAAGCCAGCACTTGCCGTCATTTTCGTTTTTTATTGACATAAACAGTGCATAGTTTGAAATCCAACGCTCGTTATCGTCAAGAAACCTGTAAAAGTCCGTTTTGTCCCTGTCGCAAAACCGCTTATATGCCCTTTTCAAAACATCAAACCGGTTATTGTAAAGCTTTTCATAATCGGCATATCCGGGGTTATCGCCCCAGTCTATCCCCTCATAATCAGCCTCAATAAGCAATCCATCTTTTTTCAGCAACTCAAAGTCTATAAAATACGGATTTCCTGCGTAGGTAGAAAACGACTGATACGGCGAATCGCCGTAGCTTGTCGGGCATACGGGAAGTATCTGCCAATAGCTCTGCCCTGCCTCTTTCAGAAAATCTATAAATTTATATGCCTCACTGCCGAGTGTGCCGATACCGTATAGAGACGGCAGTGAGGAGATATGCAAAAGTATTCCGCTTGCTCTCAATTTTTCGTATCCTTTCCATTTATAATATATCTATTATACCAAAACAGCAAATTTATGTCAAATAAATGTTAACCTGATATGAATTTTCGGGAAACCCCTTGATTTTTCGGTCGGATTGTGGTAGTATATAGACGATATCAAAACGAAAGGATAGTATAAATAATTATGAAAAAAATATTGGCAATATTAGCAGTAGCATCACTTGTTCTTACAATGACTGCGTGCGGTAATTCCGGCGATGCAGGAAGTTTGGTAACACAGGGCGGTGCAGCAGTAGATGAAAAGGGCAACGAGATACCCGGCACAACTATCGACGGTGCAGGAAAAGAAGTTGATATGAAAAAGGTTGACGGCAAAACTCTTAACAGTGATACAAGCGATAGACTTTCAAAAGGCGATATCGGCGCAAACCACGTTTCAATCGACAGTGCAAAGCTCGTAGAAACCGAAGATTCAAAAATCCTTGTAGTATCATTCACATACGAAAATAACTCAACTGAAGCAGCAGCATTTTCAAACCGCTTCACAGTCAATGCTACACAGAACGAGACAAAAATGATGCCTGCAGTAGTTAATATGGAAGGCATAAACGTTCTTTCAGGTGTTGAAGTTATTGATCCCGGCAAGAAAACAAGAGTTCAGAAAACTTACTTTGTAACCGATGAGGAAACACCCGTTACTGTAATGGTACAGAAATACGGTTTGCCCGAAGACGGTCAGGTAGAGAAAGTATTTCTTCTTAAGTAATAAAAATGGTTCAGGATAATAAATCCTGAACCATTTTTTATTTAAAGAAAAGAGGTAATTTTTCAAGGAATATTATATCGTCACGCTCTGCTGCATCTCCCTCGGCAAGCACTGCCGCCTCACCGCAAATGGTTGCGTTTGCCTTTTCACAGAACTGCTCGATTGAACGGAGTGAACCGCCCGTACTGATTACATCGTCAACAATAAGAACTCGCTTGTTACGAAGTTTGTCCATATCGTCCTCACCCAGATACATTGTCTGCTCCTCTGCAGTTGTGATTGACTTAACTGTTACCTTAGTCGAGTTTTTCATATAGACTTTAACCGACTTTCTTATTACCACATACGGCTTACCCGACTGGCGTGCCATTTCGTAGGCAAGCGGGATTCCCTTTGATTCGGCTGTTATAATAACATCAAATTCGGGTACTTTTTTCAGAAGTGCTTCAGCACACGCAACTGTGATTTCCACATCCGAGAACATTATAAACGCCGCTATTTCAAGCTTATCATTTACCGCAAACAACGGCAACTCACGCTCAATTCCTGCTATTGTCATTTTGTATGTTTTATTCATTTTTTGTTTCCCTCTTCCGGTTTGAGTAAATTTACATATAGATTATACCATTGATTGGCTGAAAAGTCAATCAGTTTTATCATTATCAACGGACAATAATTCCGGTTTTATATATACCGTGTTATAATGCTCGTATATCACCATTCCCGGTTTTGCGCCGTTTGGTTTTTTCACATTTTTGATTGTGGTATAGTCAACGGGAACCTGCGAGCTCTCTCTTGCCTTTGAATAGTACGCTGCAAGCGCTGCAGCCTCTAAAATTGTCTGTTTTGGCACGTCCTTGTCAAGACCGAGCTTTATTACGGTGTGTGAGCCGTGAATATCCTTTGTATGGAACCACAAATCAGACGAGTTTGCAAGCTTCAATGTGAGATAATCATTCTGCGTGTTGTTTCTGCCGACATATATGTCAAAGCCGTCGCTTGACACGAAGTGCATCGGTTTAGACTGCTCGGCTTTCTGCTTTTTCTGTGCATTGGTGCTTCGCTTTATATAACCCTCGTTTGCAAGCTCACGCCGGATTACGGAAATATCCTCAAGTCTGTCTGCCGTTTCTACCATTGCGAGTGTGCTTTCAATATACTCCAATTCCTCCGCACTCTGCTCAAGCTGTTTTTGAGCTTCCTTCAAAGCTGTTTTTGACTTGTTGTATTTCTTATAATACTTCTGTGCATTCTGCGAGGGTGAAAGTGACGGGTCAAGCGTTATTTTTACCGTCTTCATATTTTCATCGAAATAATTTTCAAGCTCCACACTTTTGTGTCCCTCTTGTATGCGGTAAATATTTGCAGTTATGAGGTCACCATACTCACGGTATGTGTCCATCTTCTCTGCATCAGAAAGCGTTGAGCGAAGTATTGCCATCTTCTTTGCGATACGCTCTCTGTGGTTGTTTAAAAGCTTTACAAGGTCTGCGGTTTTCTGTCGCATCCTTTCATTAACATCTCGCTTATAATAGAACTCATCAACAAGTTCAGACATACTTTCGTATTTAACAACCTTTGCAAGTGTTTCATATTGCTCTATCGGGATAGCCGAAAACTCGACAAGCTTTCCCGTTTGCGTGTCCTCTATCATACACGGTTCAAAATCATTATTCTCTGTGCGTGATTTAAGCTTATTTATTTCAAGCTTAAGCATAGCATAACGGTTGGTATTAACCGCATCCGAAAGAACATCAGTTGTTCCGAATACATTATATACCATCTCACGTGCCGTAAGCGGACTTATGCCCGCTATCTGCGAAATTATTGCCTTGTCGACTTTTTGTGTCCCCAAAAACTCAAGATCGTTTTCCGTTTCCCAGTCAGCAAGTGCGGTCTTTGACTGAATGGGCGGAAGCTCATAAACTCCGCCCGGTAATATCTCTCGCACCGAACTCATAGATTCATCAATACGTTTTATTGAATCTATAATTCTGCCCTCGTTGTTTACAAGTATAACGTTGGAGTGTCTGCCCATTATCTCTACATAGAGTGATTTCTCGGTATAATCTCCAAGCTCGTCATAGCTTTCAACCGATACCTTTACAATTCGCTCAAACCCTACCTGCGTTATTGCGGTTATTCTTCCGCTTGCAAGATGTTTTCTTAAAAGCATACAGAAAAGCGGTGCTGTTTTAGGGTTTGACTTCGAGTGTGTGCTTAAATGTATTCTCGGATGTGCAGGGCTTGCCGAAATAAGCAGTCTGAAGCTTTCATCATATGTTCTTACTCCGATTGCAATTTCGTCACGCTCCGGCTGATGTACCTTATCAACTCTGCCGCCGACAAGACACTGTAATTCTGCAACAAGTGCCTTAACTGCAACTGCATCAAGTGCCATTTATGCGTCCCCTCCCGTTATTCTTTCAAGTTTGGCAAATGCCGCCATAAGGCGTTTATTGCCTGCGGTGTCAAAATCTATAACCACAATTGCATCACGGCCTATTGCCTGCGACGTCACAATTGTTCCGTCCCCGAATTTTCTGTGACGGACTCTGTCTCCCGGCTTAAAATCAAACTCGTTTATCGCCGGTGTCGGTTCTTTCTTTTCTTCATACCGCATCATTTTCGGTTCGGACTTTATGCTTATGCCGATACCATCAAGCGTATTTCTTGTCCTCATCATACCGCCTGATGCATCCTCTGTAAGCTCACCCGGGACTTCACGCAAGAACCGCGATTCATCACTCGGAAAACGCTGTCCGTACTTGAACCGTGACGTGGCACGTGTCATATAAAGTTTTTCTTTTGCACGGGTTATTGCAACATAACAAAGACGGCGTTCCTCTTCAAGCTCCTCTTCCGCATCAAAAGATTTAAGTCCCGGGAACAGCTCCTCCTCCATTCCCGAAATGAAAACTACCGGAAATTCAAGACCTTTCGCACTGTGTACAGTCATCAAAACCACACTGTCCTCATTCTCGTCATATCCGTCTATATCCGAAACGAGCATTACCTTTTCAAGAAATTCGTTAAGCTTACCCTCAAAATCAGCACTGTTCTGGAATTCATATGCTACATTTATAAATTCTTCAATGTTCTCTATACGGGTTTTTGACTCGGTTGTTTCCTCGTCACGGAGCATCTGCATATATCCCGACTCTTCTATAACGAACTGCACAAGCTCGCCTACAGGCATTTCTTCATTATACGCTTTTACTCTGAACTCCTCTATCAATTCAAAGAATTGTTTAAGCCTTGGCGCAGCACTTTTGAGGTCACTGTACTCATCAACCGAACGCAAAACTTCATATGCTGTTGTATACTCACGCTCTGCATGTGCCATAATTTTATCAACGGTCGCCGCACCTATCTTACGTTTCGGTTCGTTTATAATCCGTGCCAGACTCAAGCTATCACTCGGGTTATAAATGAGCTTTAAATATGCGACAACATCCTTTATTTCCTTACGGTCATAGAACCTCTGACCTGCAAGTACCTTGTAAGGAATTGCTTCATACATCAGGGCTTCTTCAAGTGCTCGTGACTGTGCATTTGTTCGGTACAATATCGCACAGTCACTAAACCGCTTGCGGCACTTATACTGACGTCTGATTTCACGTGCAATGAAGCCTGCCTCCTGCTTTTCGTCAAAGCCTGTAAATACTGTTATCTTCTCGCCCTCGTCCTTGCTTGTCCACAAGTTCTTGCCCATACGCTTTTTATTATGTGAAATAACTGCGTTTGCCGCATCAAGGATTGTAGAGGTTGAACGGTAGTTTTCGTCAAGCGTTATTCTTACCGCACCCTGATAATCTTTCTGGAAATCGAGAATGTTGTTTATGTTCGCACCACGGAACTTATATATACTCTGGTCATCATCACCAACCACACACACGTTTGCGTCACTGTTGACCAAAAGGCTTATGAGTTCATACTGCGTGTTGTTCGTGTCCTGATACTCATCAACAAGTATATATTTGAACTT
>JAFODX010000124.1 GCA_017380475.1 Clostridia bacterium | reverse complement strand
ACACTTATCTGGGGTGGTATTGCGTGCGGAATATTGTTATGTTCTGCAACAACTCTCCAAACTGCAGGAATGATATATACAAGTCCCGGAAAATCGGGATTTATAACGGCTCTTTATATGGTGCTTATCCCGATAATAAACCTGTTTTTCGGCAAAAAGCCACGCCCTGTACTGATTGTATCGGTTCTTATCGCAGTTGCAGGACTGTACCTGATGTGTATCGACTCATCGCTTTCTATAAACAAAGGCGACATAATGACTTTCGGGTGTGCGTTCATTTTCGCAGGTCATATTCTTGTAATCGACCGTGTTTCACCAAAGGTTGACGGCGTTAAGCTTGCGTGTATGCAGTTTTTCGTGTGCGGTATCATAAACCTTATATGGATGTTTTTTGAAACACCACCGTCAGTACAGGCAGTTATGAACTGTACAGGTGCGTTGGCATATTCTGGCATAATGTCGTGCGGTGTTGCATATACATTGCAGATTGTCGGTCAGAAATACACCGACCCGACCTCGGCATCAATCCTTATGAGCCTTGAATCGGTTTTTGCAACGCTTTCAACCGTTATCCTTGTCGCATTAGGCTGGGAGATAACGGGCGGAACACTCGATGCTCGTGAAATCTGGGGATGTGTTCTGATGTTTGTTGCAATCATTTTGGTGCAGTTACCGGAGAAAACAACTAAAACACCTTGACAAAGGTACGAAAATATGCTATAATTCTACATGTCTCAATCGGAAAGGGTTTTCCGAAGCAAGATATTTATGACCGCAGACGCCACAATGTCTGCCAAGGCCATACGGACAGCCGGGTCAAATGCCGAAAACCGCTTTGGCGGTTGGCAACATATGTTGCCTTATTGATTGAGTTAAAAGCTCAAGTTTTATAAGTTGGTTACTATAAACCGGTGCCTTGTGCAAAGCTTGTGAAATGGTCAATAAGAGTGGTAAAAGTATTCTTTGCTATATAAACTCTAAACCCATTGAGAGAAATATACCCATAGGGGAATAATATGCTCTGATATTACAAGTGGTATGCGCAATGCATACCACTTTTTATGTGTCTGAGGAGGAAACCTGACATGAAAAAAATAATAGAGCTGAAAAACATATCCAAGGCCTTTGACGGTGAGCAGGTACTTACCAATATCAGCCTTGATATTCACGATAATGAATTTATAACACTGCTTGGCCCGTCAGGATGCGGTAAAACCACACTCCTGCGTATGATAGGCGGTTTTGAAAACCCCGATGAGGGTGATATATTATTTCTGGGCGAGCGTCTGAACGATACACCGCCCCATAAGCGTAACATTAACACGGTTTTTCAGAAATACGCTTTGTTTCCGCACCTGAACGTGTTTGAGAATGTTGCGTTTGCTTTGCGTGAGCGTAAAGTTCCGAAAGATGAAATCAAAGAAAAGGTTACAGAAATGCTTAACCTCGTAATGCTTGGCAGCTTTGCAAACAGAAGTGTAACAAGTCTTTCGGGCGGACAACAGCAGAGAGTTGCGATTGCACGTGCTCTTATAAGCCATCCGAAGGTTCTGCTTCTTGACGAACCGCTTGGTGCGTTGGATTTGAAGCTACGCAAGGATATGCAGCAGGAGCTTAAGAAAATACAGCAGTCAACGGGTATTACATTCGTTTTTGTTACACACGACCAGGAAGAGGCATTGAGTATGTCAGACACTATAGTGGTACTTAATGAGGGACGTATTCAGCAAATCGGTACACCGGCAGATATTTATAACGAACCGCAGAATGCGTTCGTTGCCGACTTTATCGGTGAGAGTAATATAATCGACGGAATAATGCTTGAAAACTACAAGGTTAAGTTTTCCGGGCATACTTTTGATTGTCTTGATAAGGGCTTTGCTCACGGTGAGCCGGTAGACGTGGTGGTGCGTCCTGAAGACGTCGATATTGTACCCGTGGAAAAAGGCGAAATCAAAGGTACTGTTACGCAGGTTACGTTCATGGGCGTGCATAACGAAATAATTGTTGATATCGGCGGATTCAAGTGGATGATACAGACAACCGATTCTGTAAATGTGGGTGAAAACATTGGCATAACACTCGAACCCGATGCAATACACATAATGAAAAAATCAGAATATTCGGGAATGTACGGCGACTATTCGTCATACTCCAACGAGCTCGACGAGCTTTCCGATCCGGGAGGTGACGAGTGAGAATGAGAAAAACCTTACAAAAACAGCACAGCAGAACCGCAGGTCTTGCACTTGCACCGTATTCGGTATGGTCGCTTTTGTTTATACTCGTTCCGCTTGTTTTTGTGGCATACTACGCATTTACTGACGAGAATTTCCGGTTCACAACCGAAAACATAACCCGTTTCTTCACTGCAACAAGTGACCTCAAGGGCGATGACGGTACGGTTCGTGAAGTGCATACGTATATTGTTATATTTATGCGTTCATTAAAGCTTGCGGCAATTTCAACGGTTATTTGCCTTTTGCTTGGCTATCCGATGGCGTATATCATAGCCCGTGCAAAGGCCCGTACACAAAAAACACTTGTCACACTTATTATGATACCGATGTGGATGAACTTCCTTATCCGTACATATGCGTGGATGACAATTCTGCAGGATACGGGCATATTAAACAGTATAACGGGTGTGTTCGGGATAAAACCGTTGCATATAATCGGAACGGAAACGGCGGTTATAATCGGAATGGTCTATGACTATTTCCCGTATATGATACTGCCGATATACTCTATTATGGCGAAGATGGATTTAAAGCTGCTTGAGGCGGCACGTGACCTCGGCTGTAACGGCTTCGGCGTTTTGCGCCGTGTTATTTTCCCGTTGAGTCTGCCGGGCGTGATTTCAGGAATTACTATGGTTCTGATTCCATCAATCAGCACGTTCTACATCTCGCAAAAGCTCGGTAATGGCAAGTTTTTCCTTATCGGTGATGCGATTGAGGGACAATACATTGCAAACAACCTCCATTTTGCGGCGGCGATTGCTTTCATACTGATGGTAATTCTGCTTGTTGCTATGGGATTGGTAAAATATATTACCGCAAAACTGGTATATGGGGGTGAGTAATATGAAAATGTCATCAAAAATCTATACAGGTCTGATTATGGCGTTTCTGTTTGCTCCCATTGCAATACTGCTTTTGTTCTCATTTAACGATGCAAAGAGCCTGTCGGTATTTTCAAGCTTTTCGCTTAAATGGTATAAGGAGCTTTTAAACGACCGTAATACTCTTGAGGCGGTTAAGAACACGCTGATTCTTGCGTTGTCAGCAACGGCAGTGTCAACGGTGATGGGAACTGCGGCGGCGTTTGGAATCCATAAAATACGTAAACGCTGGTACAGAACGGTGTTAAACTCCGTTACGAACATCCCGATGATAAACCCCGATATTATAACGGGTATCTCGATGATGCTTGTGTTCGTGTTTGTCGGACGGCTTTTCGGTGCGGCAACAAGCCTTAATTTCTGGACACTGCTTATCGCACACGTCACGTTCTGTCTGCCGTATGTGATATTTCAGGTGCTGCCCAAGCTTGCACAGATGGATTCATCACTTACAGAGGCGGCACAGGATCTTGGCTGTACGCCGTTGCGTGCGTTTTTCAAGGTAACATTACCCGAAATAATGCCGGGCATAATCACAGGTGCAATTATGGCATTCACATTATCGCTTGACGATTTCGTAATAAGCTACTTTACATCAGGCAATGATTTTCAGACCTTGCCTATACGAATTTACGGTATGACCAAAAAGACGGTTACACCCAAAATGTACGCACTTGCAACGATTATTTTCTTTGTAACTCTTACATTGCTTCTTGTCAATAACTTTGTTGACAATGACGATAACCGTAAACTGCGTAACAAGAACAAAAACACAAACCGCAAACCAGCAGGTGCAATTATGGCGGGAGCGTTGGCAGTTGTTGTTATTGTTGCCGGTGTTGTAATAGGCTTTAACAAGCAGAAACCGCTTGTTTTAAACGTGTATAACTGGGGTGAATATATCTCTGACGGCAGTGAGGACACGTTTGATACTGTTCGTGAGTTTGAGAAATGGTATGAGAAAGAATACGGCAGGAAAGTCACCGTTAATTATACCACTTTTGCGTCAAACGAAGATATGTACAGCAAAATTTCAAGCGGTGCGGTCAGCTATGACGTAATTATCCCGTCTGACTATATGATTGCACGTATGAAGAATGAAAACCTTCTTTTACCGCTTGATTTTAAGAACATTCCTAATTACAAGTATATAGATAATGAGTTCCGTGGTCTGTACTATGATCCCGAAAACCAATACACTGTACCGTATGCATACGGAATAATCGGTGTTATCTACAACGCAAACGAGGTGGACAAAGCCGATGCGGGTGACTGGGACTTGTTATGGAACGAAAAGTACAAAAACAAGATTCTGCAGTTCAATAACTCACGTGATGCGTTCGGAATGGCCATGTATAAGCTCGGACTCGATGTCAATTCTGAGGACAAAAAGGTGTGGGATAAGGCACATAAAGAGCTTATGAAACAGCGTCCGCTCGTTTACAGCCTTGTAATGGACGAAATCTATAATATGATGGAATCGGGTGAGGCGGCAATCGGCGCATATTATGCAGGTGATTATTTCACAATGGTCGACGCCCAGGCAGAGGATGTGGATCTGGAGTTCTACTACCCCGAACGCACAAACTATTATATAGACGCAATGTGTGTTCCGACCTGCTGTGAGAATAAAGAGCTTGCAGAAATTTTTATCAACTATATGCTCTCTGAAGAGCCGGCGATTGCCAATGCTGAATATACCTACTATGCATCGCCCAATAAGCTCGTTTACGAAAACGAGGGATATATAGAGGAAATGGGCGAGAAGGCAATGAATATTCTCTACGGTAAAAGCGGTGGATTTGCTGAAAACTATAACAAGAACGCATACCACAACTTAAAACCCGAAACACTTGATTATATCAATACACTTTGGGAAACATTCAAGATAAACTAAAAGAAACCGCATTGCGGTTTCTTTTTAGTTTAGTCGATGTTTAAAACTTCTTTATACAATTTCATTTGTGTATCTTTCGGTGCAAAATCTGTGTGCGAACAGCAGGGAATGTAGTTTTCGTCTGTCGGGTCACAGAACGGTGTTTTTCTGTCGTTTTCATACTGCTTACGGCACTCCTCAAGTCTGAAATCAGGAATATCGTACGGCACACCGCCATCAAGCATTGAACGGTGTGAAAGAATAGCAACTGATGACATGGTAACAGCCGAATGAATATCAAACGGGAATTCGGGCTGTTTACCGTTCTTTATGCACTCAACAAACATACGTGCTGTTAAATAGTCTGCACCGCCATGTCCGCTTTGCTTTATAAACTCCTCTTCAGGGTCATTCCAGCTCGGCTCATAAAGAGAAACCTCGTTCGCATTTTCAGGCTTCTCCCAGCTGTTATAGCGAAGCATAACCTTGTCGCCCATACCACGCAGATTCTCAATCTGTCCCTTTGTTCCGCAGATACGGTATGCGTTATGGTGTCCGCCAAAACTTGCATGACCTGTAATACGGAAAACAGATCCGTCATCATTCTGTGTTGTAACTATAGCCGCACGGTCGCCGACAAAGCTCGCATTGGGAACATCGCCCTCAACCGGGGCAAAAGATGCAAACGCTGTAACACGCTTCGGTGTTGCACCTGTTATTCGCATCACGGGTCCGAGTGAGTGGGTTATATAATATGTTCTCGGCAGGAAGTTACGCCAATGTCCGGGGAAATATGTATAATCTTTTTTGAATTCTAAATTGTTCGGGTCTCCCGGGTGGTTGTATTCGCCCTCGGCATAGAGTATCTTGCCGAGTGTTTTTGTGTCGCAGACACGCTTCATTTCACGATTGAAAATCATCTGCGGATAGTTTTCAGCGAGGAAATATATAGCGTTGCTTTTCTCAGAAGCACGGATAAGCTCAACGCCCTCTGCCATTGTGCCGTTACTGATACATTCACTGAACACATGAATTCCACGCTCCATACACTTTATCGCATACGGTGCGTGCTCGTGGAAATAATTTGCGAGAATCACGGCATCCATATCGTGTTTGATAAACTCGTCGAAATTATCGTATCTTGTTATGTCTGTACCAAGCTCCTTTGCACCACGTTCAAGGCGATCCCCTTTATCGTCACAGATTGCGACAACATCGCAGTTAAGAAGCATAAAGTTTTTTGCGATGTGCATT
>JAFODX010000123.1 GCA_017380475.1 Clostridia bacterium | reverse complement strand
TTCAAGAAGCTTTGCAGCAACGCCCGAACCCTCTTTTATAAGCCCCGAAACAATGTGCTCACTTCCTATATACCTGTGTCCAAGCTCGCACGCAGTATCATGTGCATCACTGATAGCAATACGTGCACGCTCTGTGAAGTTCGAAAACAACATATCCATCTCTCCTTTACAGATTTTCTTTTATAAACTCCGCTCTCTTTTTATCGCGTTCATCAGGTGTCAGACTTTCCTCGCCCGATATAACCGACGGTGCGGTTCTGACGATAAGCTCAAGCGGTGTCATTTTTCCGTCAGATTCAATTATTCCCATATTCTGCGCAAGCATAACCTCTGAAAGCTTGTTTTTTGCTTCTTTTGAAGTTATTTTAACTGCATATTTCAATATGCCGTACGAACGCATCAGTTTATCCTTTAAATCGTCTGCACGGTTCTTCATCAGGTATTCCCTTGCCTGCTTTTCCATTTCGCTTATTCGCTCAACAACAGTTTTAAGCTTCTCTATTATTTCCGTTTCACTCAAGCCAAGTGTCACACTGTTTGAAATCTGATACAGTGCACCCTCGGCATCTGTGCCTTCGCCATAGAGTCCCCGAACTGCGATACCTACGCCCGAGAACGACTGCAGAACACGGGTTATATTCCCCGTCATAACAAGTGCCGGCAAATGCATCATTACACTTGCTCTCAAACCGGTTCCTACATTGGTCGGGCACGCCGTAAGATAGCCAAACTTCTCGTCAAACGCATACGTCAAAGATTCTTCCATTACGTTATCAACCTTATCTGCCAGGTCAAATGCCTCGTCAAGACAATAGCCACCCTTGATTATCTGCAAACGTATATGGTCCTCCTCCATAAGCATAATACTCATGGTCTTATCGGTATTTACCAATACCGCACCGTCGTTTGACTTAATCATTTCAAGGCTTATAAGATGCTCTTCTGCCATTGCAGTCTTTTCTACAGGCGACATCTCGTTAAGATTATACAGCTTAAAGTCTTTCGATAATGTAGAGTTACTTTTCATTATGGAATCCGACAGAGTTTCTGTTATCTTTTCTTTCTCATCTTTTTTGAGAATAGCAGGAAACGGTGTCTTATCAAGGTTTCTCGCAAGTCGGATACGTGTTGAAAGTATGATTCCGTCATTTAAGTCATTGTACCAGATCATTTTATATCGCCTCCTTCGATTTCTTTAATCTCTGCGTGAAGCTGTGCCGCAGTTTCATAATCCTCACGAGCCACAGCATCTTTAAGATTTTTACGCAATTCCTCAAGTCTGCGTTTTGCTTTCACCTCTGCACCCGATTTTGACGGTATTTTACCGCTATGCTCTGATGCTGAATGTACCTGTCTTAAAACACGCTCTGAACCTGTTTTGAATGTTTTATAACATTCACCGCAGCCAAACTTTCCGGTACGGTTAAAATCATTCCAGCCATAACCGCATACTGGGCATTTCTTCGTTTCTTTCGGCATTGTGTTTACTGTAAACATATTATCGAAATCATCAAACATTCCAAATAATTCTGAAAATAAATCCATTATAATTCCTCCTCATATATAAGCTTCAGCATATTTTTTAATATTCCTGCTCTTGTTTTATCCTTGTTAACTGCATCAAAAAGTGCAATGTCACTGATTGCCGTCTGCATTATTTTTGCCTCACGCAAGGTTATTTTTGAGTTTGTGTAAAGATTTTTTACTATAGAATATGCCTCGCGTTCTGTCATTTCGTTACCGATGTCCGAATTACTGTCTGCCCTGCGTATCATAACGCATCCGCCGCCGCCACGGCGTGACAGTACAACGTAACCTCTTTCGGGGCTGAACCGTGTTGATATAACATAGTTAATCTGTGACGGCACACATCCGAAAACCTCTGCAAGCTCATTGCGCTGGATTTTCAGATACTCATCCTCTTCCTGTTTCATAAGCTCAAGTATGAATGCTTCAATTTTATCTGAGATACCCATTTACATCACCTCTTTTTCCTGACCAAAGTTTGAATAAATTGCCGGATTTGTGCTTACGAATAAGCGAATTTATACTCATTGTATGTGAGCGAATCCGGAAGTGCAAGGACAGTGATTTATTCAAACTATTGACTTTGACTTTCTTTGACCTTTGTCTATATTATATCACAAAATACAATTTTGTCAAGGCTTGAATTGTATTTCTTTGTTGTCTTTTTTATGAACAAAAAATGAACAAAGGAAAATATTTGAATTTTTTTCGAAAAAACAGTGGTAATATTAAAAAAAATGTGGTATAATAGTCTTACGTGTGCGTATTGTCGCATATAATATGACTTTGACCTACACTATTTATTATATATGAGGTGAAATAAATGAATTTATTCGACAAGCTTTTCGGCACATATTCAGACAGAGAACTGAAAAAGGTTGAGCCTATCGCAAAGAAGGTGATGGACCTTGAGCCGGAAATTGAAAAACTGACAGATGCAGAGCTTAAAGCTAAAACTGCAGAGTTTAAAAAGCGTTATGCTGAAGGTGAAACACTCGATGACTTACTTCCCGAAGCGTTTGCTGTTATGCGTGAAGCAAGCTGGCGTGTACTTGGAATGAAGCATTTCTATGTTCAGGTTATCGGTGGCGTAATCTTGCATCAGGGCAGAATCGCTGAAATGAAAACAGGTGAAGGTAAAACACTCGTTTCTACCCTACCGGCATATCTTAACGCACTCACAGGCAAGGGTGTACATATCGTTACCGTTAACGATTACCTTGCAAAGCGTGACTCGGAATGGATGGGTAAGGTTTACAGATTTTTAGGTATGACCTGCGGTCTTATTATCCACGACAAGGATAATGCAGAAAGACGTGAAGCTTATGCTTGTGATATTACCTACGGCACAAACAACGAGCTTGGTTTTGACTACCTGCGCGATAACATGGTTGTTCACAAGGAAGAAATGGTTCAGCGCGGTCATAACTACGCAATTGTCGACGAGGTTGACTCCATTCTTATCGACGAAGCACGAACTCCGCTTATCAATTCGGGTATGGGAGAAAAAGCAAACGACCTTTACAAAGTCGCTGATATGTTCGCAAAGCGTCTTAAGAAGATTGTGTTTACAGAACAGGACAACAAGCAGCTTGATACAGACATTGATGCTGACTATATAGTAGACGAAAAAGCAAAAACCGCAACACTCACAGAGCGCGGTGTTAAAAAGGCTGAACAGGCATTCAATGTTGAAAACCTTTCCGACCCTGAAAATATGAAACTTTTGCATCATATCAATCAGGCATTGCACGCAAACGGTATTATGCACCGTGACCAGCAGTATGTAGTAACCCCCGAAGGCGAGGTTATGATAGTTGACGAGTTTACGGGCAGAATTATGCCGGGCAGACGCTACAGCGACGGTTTGCATCAGGCAATCGAAGCAAAAGAAGGCGTTA
>JAFODX010000122.1 GCA_017380475.1 Clostridia bacterium | reverse complement strand
TTTAATAAAAAAGCATAAACAAAAAATCCGGTAAAACTCAAAGTTCTACCGGATTTTTTGTTGATTAAAATTACTTTTCGAAGCTTATATCAAAGCTGTATTCCTTTGTTTCTGACGGAACAAAAGTGAAACGTGCAATGTTACCGTCCTTTGTTACATTTGTAAAGCCTGTCTGGTCTGCAACGCTGTAGCCGTCGGGAATATATACGCTTACAGTGTATTCATCATTTGCAACAAGGTCTGATGTGATTTTGATTGTGTGGCCGTCAAATGTCATATCCTTGATTTCTGCTGCACCCTGAGTGATGTGTCTTGATGTTGAAACAACCTGCGGTACACCCTTAAACGGACGAAGTGCAAGAACACGAACCTCATACGGTACAAAGTCAAGCTCGATTTCATTTTCACATATGCCGAGGAACTTGTTACGGAAGTAATCATAAACAAGATACTTGCCGTCTGCAAGGTGTAAATCCTCATCAAACTTAACAACACGCTTATCTGCTGTTTCTTTCATATTGAATACGCCTGAAACCTGATATTCTTCGTAATCCTTTACGATGTTGAGGTTTATTAACATATCCTCTTTGTTGAAGTTTGCAGGTGTAAGATCCATCGGGTGCATATCAATTATCGGGAGTGAACGCTTTAAGAGATCAACTCTTGCCTCGTCAAGAACCTTGAAATCGTCTCCGAATGTGAACGGAAGACCAAGAAGTGATATTGATACCACTCTTGACTTTGCCTGCTCAATGTTATTGAATTCTTCACGGACAACAACGTTATCTGCATCAACGTGCATCTGAATGTTATGAAGCGGATAGAATTCCTGGATTCTGCCAAGGTTTTTGATATTCTCTTCCCATGTGAATATATCGTCACCGATTCTTGCAGCATCGAATATGTCTGATGCCCACAATACTGACGGCTGTGTCGCACCTGAGCATGAAAGCATATACATATCCTTGCCAAGAACCTCACGTGTCTTTTTAAGCATATTGCGGTATGCCTCATAAGTTGTCTGTGTCGGGTCATACATTCTGTCATGGTACATATCATTAACGCCCATTGAGCTCGGCAATACATCAAACTTAACAGCATCATAACCCCAGTCGTGTACCTGTCCAAGTGCCTCGGGTAAATATTCGTTCAGATAGTGCGGGTTTGTATAGTCATAGAAGTAGTATCCGCACCATGTATGATACTCTGCAAGAACCATTTCCGGATACTTCTCTGTGTACTTGTTCGGGCCCGGCTCGTGAGTGTAGCCTATCCATATTGACGGAGCAAAGCCAAGCTCACGGATTTTATCTGCAAGATATTTCATACCGTTGGGGTACTTTTTCGGGTCAGGCATAAGTGAATTTACGCCGTCCGTACGGTCTGAAGGAATCGCGTCATGATACCATTCCCAGTCAACCCAGATTGTGTTTGCACCGAAATCCTTAAGATGCTCTGACTGGAATCTTGCATTTTCAAGCACTGTTTCCTCGCTTGCATCAAACTTAACTGCATACCAGGTCATCCAGCCGACAGGCGGTGTTGAAAATGTCGCATTTTTGTTTACGGGGTTGAACTTGATATGATACTGTGTTGCAATGATATTCTCCTTAACACCAATCTCATACTGTTCTTCCGATGTTGCCCAGCCGGTAAAGCGGTATTCGTCTGTTGCCTTGTCATAGCTGAGCTTTGTCTTTTTGCTCTTGCCTGCTACAACTGCCTTATCAAGCTTTCTGTTGTAAATAGCATTATCTATAGTAGAGATTGCAGGGCCGATACCTGAACGTACATCAAACGCATCACGAGTAACCGATACTGCAAAAACATCGTCCTTGTCCTCAGGTGAGTGGCATATAACACCCGATACCTTCACTTCAAGACCGTCTGAGTTGATTAACTCTACAGCTACACCGTTGTTTGACGGCTTTATAAGTACTGTATGTATCGGTTCAATGTCCGTCTCATACCACATACTTATACTGCCGGGTTCTTTATCGAAAAATGCAAGCGACATCTGTGAGTTGTTTGTTTTTTTGTAGCCCTGTCTTACAAAACAGAACGGGAACTCTGAAAAATCAGTTTCCTTTTCGCCGTTTCTGTAAAAGCCCTCCAGCTTACACTCAGCAAACTTTTCCTTTTTGTAGTAACATTCAAAGGTATAGTCTTCCGTATTAACAAGAACGGTATAGTCCTCATAGTTTGTATACCTTACTTTGTTTAATGGTGTGTTGATTACTTCGTATTTCATTTGGAAACCTCCGCTTTTTTCTTTTATCTTACCATTTTTTTCGTCATAGTAAAGAGTTTTTATGTAATTCATCACTTTTTTGCTGAAAATACACACATTTTTGCTTATTGCTTTTCTTTTTTTAACAAATCTATTGCATATCTGAATAAATTATGATACAATTCCCTTATAATATGTCATATTATGACAAAAAATATGGAGGTATTTAAAATGTTTGTTTGTAAAAATTGTGGGGAAAAATTTGATACACAGGTTAATTTCTGTAACCAGTGCGGAAGTTCTGCAATAGAGCCTGAAGAAATTCCGGTATATACAGCAGAGCCGGTATACACATACAGTGCACCCGTAGCTCCTGCATCATCTTCACCGGCAGGTAAGATTCTGGGTATTATCAGTATGGTTTGCGGTATCGTGGGTATCTTTTTCACGGGTATTTCATTCTTTATGTCATTTGGCGGATTCACCGATGATGACATTGCAAGTATGGCTATGTTCTACGCACTCTTCTTTGTTGCATTCGGTATTGCAGGAATGATTCTCGGTTCAATGTCAAAGAATAAAGGATTCATGGGAAGTATGGCAACGGTAGGCAAGACTTTGGGTATGGTTTCTATCATTGTTGCCGGTGTTGCGTTCTTCTTCTCATTCATCGGTCTTTGCATAAACGCATAAATCTTTCAGACAGGAGAATTCGATATGTACATATGCAGAAACTGCGGACAGAGATTTGCCCAGCATACTAATTTTTGCAATACCTGCGGAAGCTCTGCGGTAGAGCCTGAGAATGCTCCGACGCCGTCATATTCATACTACAGTCCCGCTCCGACTTCTTCAAAAGCCGGACTCGGTCAGGCTATAGTAAGTATGATAATGGGCATAGAAGGTATATGCGGAGCTATTGTTGCATTGATTTACGCTTTTATTACAATGGGCGTGGGTGCAACTTTTTATGAACATTTCTCATATGATTATTATTCATATGAATATACATATGGGTTTGGTTTCTTTTTAGGCTTTACGATAGTTTTAGCCATAATTGAACTGATTATAGGAATTGTAGCAGTCGCATTAAGCAGTGCGGCAAGAAACCGAGGTTCAAAATCCGGTATGGCAGGCGCAGGCAAGGCATTGGGAATTGTTACGATAATTCTTTCTGTTGTTTCGTTTTTCATAGCGTTAATGGCAGCAGGACTCTATGCGTAAAAGCAATTTACACAGTCTCTTTGAAAGAGGCTGTGTTTTTTTCTTGCGAAACTTGATTTTTCGGTAAATATATGGTATAATAAGTCGATTTATGTTGATAAAATTTTACGGCGGTATTGATATGAATAAGGAATTGAAAAAGATATTAAATAAAAACAGTACGGCACTTGAAAACTCTGCACGGGATTTTTGTGCACTGTATTCGATTATGTTTAATCAGGATGCAATTCTTGCAGAGGATAACGACGGGTTCAGAATCCGTACCTACAGTTATGCACAGACACGTGAGCGTATAGAAGAGGCATCGTGTGCGTTGTATGAAAAAATCGGTGCGACACACGGTTTTGTTGCTCTTGATATGGAAAACTCCGTTGACTGGATTGTTGCATTCTGGGCAATTTTAAGGAGTGGTAACAAGCCGTACCTTGTTAACTGCAGACACCCGAAGAGTCTGGCTGATTCAGCACTCAAACGCCTTGATATAAAATATGCAATAGGCTATGTTGCAGGCAGACTTGATGCAGAATATATTGATATTGCTTCTCTCAAGACATCAAACCGTTTCGACGGCGAGTTCGAAAATGAGCTTGCACTTTCTACTTCCGCAACATCCTTAAAGGAGGTTATCTGTTTCTACACAGGAAAAGAACTGTGTGCACAGATTCTTAATGTTAAAACCTTTATCGGCAAATACCCCGAAATCGCAAATCAGTACAAGGGCAGAATAAAAAACCTTGCGTTTCTGCCGTTTTATCACGTGTTCGGGTTAATAGCCGTATATTTCTGGTTCACTTTCTTCGGACAGACTGTTGTATTTTTGAAAAATTATTCGGCAGACACTATCCTTAAGACCTGTAAAAAGCACAATGTTACTCACGTTTTTGCAGTGCCGATGCTCTGGCACACAATCGAAAAAGCAGTACTTAAAAAGGTGAATGAAAAGGGCGAAAAGAAAGCCGGAAAGTTCAATACGGGACTTAAACTCTGTACAGGTCTGCAGAATCTTATGCCACATCTCGGAATGACACTCTCACAGAAAATTATGCACGAGGTTACAGATGAGCTGTTCGGTCAGAGCATACGTTTTTGCATTAACGGCGGAAGCTACATAAGACAGTCCGCACTCGAAATGCTTAACGGAATAGGATACAATCTCCATAACGGCTACGGTATGAGCGAGATAGGAATTACGTCCGTTGAACTGCGTCCTCGTCCCAGACATAAGAATCTTAATTCTGTCGGTCTTCCGTTCTCTTCTGTAGAATATAAAATCGAAGACGGAATACTTTATGTCAGAGGCAATTCAATATGTAACAGTGTATGGATTGACGGTGAGCCGATTGAGATGGGTGACTGGTTCTCCACCGATGATAATGCCGTGTTCAGAAATAACTGCTATTATATAAACGGCCGTGCAGGCGATATGATTATCGGCGAAAGCGGTGAAAATATCAATCCCGACATAATCGAGCAGTCATTCACCATACCCGAAGCAGAGAATTTCTGCGTGCTGGGACTTGAACGTGATGGCAAAAAGACAGTTTCTATGGTTGTTGAGACGGGAAAATATTTCTCTGCGTCAAAGCGGAATGCACTCATAGACCGTGTATATAAAATAAATGACAGCCTGCCCACAACATCACGTGTGCAAAATTTCTACTTTACCAAAGACCCGATTAAGTCAGAATCGGCAGTGAAGGTGAGCAGAAAGTATCTGTTGCGTGAAATAGAGAACGGCAATGTAACTCTTTCTGATTTTGTAAAAACAGACGTCAGTGAAATTTCGCATACTGCACTTAATGAAGAAATCCTTGCCGCAGTTACTGAAATTGTGGCAAAAACACTTGATGTAACGGCTGACAAGATTAATCCTGATGCACATATTATGCTGGATATGGAGGCTGACAGTTTGCAGTATTTTTCAATATTATCAGCACTTGCCGATGAGTTTTCTCTGCAGGCAACGGAGAAAGAAAATCTGCGCTATACTGTCCGTGAAATGTGTGAATATATAGAAAGGCATCTGTAATTTATGAAGAAACAAAAATTAAGCCGGTTTTTTCTCGGATTCGTTAAGGTTACGGGAATTCTTCCTGCACTTCTCCTTTTCAAGCCGAAAGTTTATTGTTTGAACGAAAACTGTAAACGCCGTCTGCCCAAAAGTGCTATTCTTATGTCAAACCATCTCTCGCTGTTGGATTTTGTGCTGTATCTTGTCACTTTCCCGTTCCGCACAATCCGCTTCCTTATGTCAGAGGTACTGTTTAGCAAAACAAAGATTTTTTCATGGTTTTTGTATAAGCTCGGCGGTATTTTCGTTGACAGGGATGTCTGTAATTTTTCGTTTATAGAAGACAGTCTTGAAGTGCTTGACAAAAACGGTATTGTCGGGATTTTTCCGCAGGGACGTCTGCCCGTTGACGGTAAACCGTTCCCGTATAAACCCGGAATCGTGCTTGTTGCACTGCGTACCGATGCACCCATTGTCCCTGTTTACACCGACGGTAATTACGGGATTTTTAAACGGACTCATATTATGATTGGCGAAAAAATTCATCTTCGTGATTTTGTTTCTTCGGAAAATGTTTCCGACGATGAGATTAAAAGGCTCACAAAAATGCTCGAAGATAAAAACTATGAGCTTAAAGCGGAACTTGAAAAAAGGATGAACAAAGCGAATGGAGAAAAATAAAGCAAAATTGTTTG
The DNA here is from genome assembly GCA_017380475.1 of Clostridia bacterium. Lineage (GTDB taxonomy): Bacteria > Bacillota > Clostridia > UBA1381 > UBA1381 > Ornithomonoglobus. Next base: position 7,684 of record JAFODX010000122.1, on the reverse strand, counting down.
ATATACGGCACTTCCCTATGGATATGGGCAGAATTGTATGCAGCAGTATGCCGTTATGGTTCAGATTGCGGAAAATATATGTTTCCGATAAGGCGAAGGAAAAAATCCGTAACGGTGCACTTATAGCCGCAAATCATACGAATTTTTACGACCCGCTTATGCTTGGCTGTTGCTTCTGGTATCGGCGGATGTTCTTTCTTACGGCAGAGGTTGTTATGCAGAAAAAGTCCGTAAGCGGACTTCTCAAGGGTATGGGCTGTATCGAAATCGACCGCAGTATATGCGATATGGACGCTATAAGAAAGGCAGTGTCCGTTCTTAAAGAGGGGCATATGCTTTCGGTTTTTCCGCAGGGCGGAATAGACCGCGAAGAGAACGTCTCTGCAATAAAGTCGGGAATCGTTCTTATGGCTATGCAGGCGAATGTGCCGATTGTTCCTGTATATATCTACAGAAAAACAAAGCGGAAAGAACGAAACTGCATAGTTATCGGAGAACCGATTGCACCGCTTAAGGGCGGAATGATGTCGAATATGGCAGACATCGGTTCATACACAGAGCTCGTTCTGGAAAAAATGGGCGAATGTCAGACACTATTTGAAGAAATACGGAGGAATGAAAAATGGTAACAGTCGAAGAATTAAAGGAAATATTCCACACAGTTTTCGGAAGCGATATGGATTTATCCGCTTTTAATGAAAATTCAGATTTACGTAAGGATGTGGGTATGAACTCTATTTCTCTTCTATATATGGCAATGGTGCTTGAAGAAAAATACGGAGTGAAGTTCACCAATTCAGATTTTGAAAATATGAATACGGTAGCTGATGTAATAAGAAAGATACAAGAGCAGGGATAAACTATGCAATGGACACAGAATACTCCCGAATTCGGCGATATGGTTCGGGTAAAAATGAGTTTTTATTACCATTACGGGATTTATAAAGACCCTGAAACGGTTATTCAGTTCGGAAGACGCAATAACGGCAATACACCACCTGACGAGATTGCAGTGCTTATAACAGGTATAGACGAATTTTCAGAGTGCGAGTTTGTAGAAACATCAAAGCTCGATTTTTCCGAAAAACGTAAACGCCGTTCGCCTGAGAAAACTGTTGAGCTTGCACTTTCACGTGTAGGCGAGAAAGGATATAATATCCTTAACAACAACTGCGAGCATTTTGCGTATGACTGTATGTTCGGCGAGAAACGGTCGTTTCTTGACGATGTCAGGTCAGATATACGAAAAAAACTTAACTTAAAATAAAACGGATACATCTATAATCGGTGTATCCGTTTTATTCATTTACAAGCTTTTCAAATGTAGTAAATTTATACCCTGTTTTTTTTAGTATTTTTATAATGTTTTCTATCTTGTATCTGTACAGAAGATTACCTTTTTTCAGGTACATTTTATCGTAAAACTTTAACTTTCCGAGCTTTGGCAGTTTTTCTTTTGACAGCTCAAACGGATGCAGATAAAACATATAATAATCATTCTTCTTCGCATACCGCTTAATAAGTGCGTTTATGAAAAACCAGTTTGACATACGCACATATCCGCCGCCTGAAATGGGGTACTTCTTACCGAAAACATTCTGCGTCGGAACACCAAACTCATAAAATTCTTCTTTTTTGTATATTTCACCTGTCGGGTTCTCGAAACCGTCCATATCCACGTATGTTGTATATCTTGCTGTAGGAAAATCCATACGACTCGAATCATATCTGAAGCCCAGCTCGTTCAGGATTCCGAGCTTGTCACGGTCGATACTGAAATGCGGTGCACGGTAACCCGTGATTTCCGTGTCAAACATTTTTTCAAGCTTGGTCTTTGCACTTATAATCTGTGCTCTGAACTTCTCGTTTGAATGTTTTCTTGGTGCTATATGCTCTTTGCCGTGGAGAGCAAGCTTATGTCCGTTTTCCAGATGCTTTTTTAACTGTTCATATATATCCTCAGCAAAATCGCTGAGCACAAACATCGTGGCTTTTATATTATGCCTGTCCAGTATTTCCATATACCTGTCAAGCCCGTCAAGCATCGTCTGCTCAATCGGCTGATTGGCGTTACGAACACACTCCGTGTCGATAAACCGTTCAACATCTATTGAAAAACACGCATATTTTTGTTTTTTATTCTTCATACTCTTTCACAAACTCTACTATTGAATTATCATATTGTTCGGTATTGTTGATTCTCAGATGTGAATGACACCCCTTGTCAAACCATACAAGCTTTTTATGTACCGATGCACACGCACCGAAAAGCTTTACGCTCTTGGGAGGGATTGAAAACTTGTCCTGTCTGCCAAACAAAAACAAAATCGGACAATGAATATGTTTAACCAGTTTTATCGGTGCTATCTTCATTACATCAACACCGGCATAACGCCTTATATTATGCATAACCAGGTCAAGTACAGGGAAAACCGGACGCTTGTCGGTTATCATATGCTGTTTAAACGATTCACGGAAATCAACAAAACAACCCTCAAGCACAATTCCGCCTATTTTCTCTGCGATGTCTTCTGATTTTGCCGCAAGCAACGCTCCTCCGCTTCCTATGCATATTCCGTGGAGCCAGAACGACCTGATACCAAACTCACCTTCCATATAGCGTATCCATGCTTTTATGTCTTCCGATTCTCCGAGACCGATTGTTGAATATTTTCCGTCACTCTTTCCGTGACAGCGTGAGTCGATAACAAGCACATTCATTCCTGCTCTCCGGTACGGCTCTGCAAAGTAATATGAATATATAAGACATTCGCATCTGCCCGGCAGAATGATTGCACATTTATCACTGCCGAAATCATAGTACTCGCCGTAAAGCTTAAGTCCGTCATTTTCGATTTCAACCTCTTTCATAACAGCTTTATGCGGCTCTGCCCATTCTATGCCTGCATTCCACATCGCAAGCTGTTCTTCGTTGTCAGGGGCTGAACATACACGTCCCCATTTTTCTTCCGAAGTCTTTACCAACTGCTCAAAATACACACGTCTGGCAATCGGTATTGTAATATAAAGCATTGCGCCCAGACCGCCCAGAACGGCAAGTATGATAATCCCCAATAATATGTATAGCCACCACGGCATACAAAATCCCCCCTATTTTATCCTTTTCAGATATTATACCACACTCTTCTCCAAAATGCACTACTTTTTTATAAATTTCTCTTGAAAATAATTACCCGGTATGTTATAATTTCAGTATATGATGATAGGATGGTGACATATATGGGAAAATTTGTTATTATCCCCGATTCCTCAGCAGATGTGCCTCTGGCTATACGTGAACGCTTTGGTATTCCTGCGGTTGTCAGAGGAACTGTTTACAGACCGGACGGCGAACAGATGCTTGCAGATGTGGATTGGGATTGTATAACACCTGAGGATTACTACCTCTCAATGAAAGGACGAAATATACTGTATAAAACGGCAACACCTCCGGTTGGGGAAATTATGGAGGTTTATGAACCGTTCTTAAAGGAAGGGATTGATATACTGAGCATCTCGCTCTCATCTGCTCTTTCGGGAACAGTTCAATGCTGTAAAACAGTAGCGAAAGACCTTTTGAAGAAGTATCCTGAACGTAAGATTATCTGTATCGACTCGTTGCGATATGCTTCAGCAGAAACTCTGCTTATTTCCAAAGGTTATGAGATGCAAAGCAAAGGTGCATCAATAGAAGAAACCGCTGAATATCTTGATACTATTAAGCATTGCATCCACCAGATGGGACCTCTTGATGATTTGTTCTTCTGTGTTAAAACAGGACGCATTTCAAACCTGAAAGCACTTTTCGGAACACTTGTCGGCGTTAATTCTCTTGGCGATTTCAGTGCCGGGGGATTGCCCGCTGTTGTGGGCAAAGCAAAAGGTACAAAATCGGCTATCGAGGCGACTGTCGGTTATGTTAAACGGCTTATAGTAAATCCCGAAGAACAGATTCTGTTCGTTTCACACTCAAACCGTGAAAAAAATGCAGAACTGCTTGCAGAAAGACTGCGGGAAGAAATCAAGCCGAAAGATATTATTATAAATCACATCAGTATGTCATGCGGTGCATCAACAGGACCGGGATTATGTGCAGTATACTTCATAGGAAATCCGGTTTCAGATGACCACAGCATAGAACAAAATGCACTTTCAGAAGCACTGAAGGAGCTTAAAAATACCAGATAAAGGAGACATAAAAAAATGAGCGAATTTGTTATTATTGCAGACTCTACCTCAGATTTGACAAAAGACGTAAGAGAAAAATACGACGTTGATTATGTCGCAATGAACTATGTTATTGACGGAACAGAGTATGTTGCTTCCCTTGACTGGGAAACCCACTCCGCAAAAGAATTCTATGACTTTATGCGTAACGGAAAGAGAGCTACAACCACACAAGTACCCCGTGAAGCATTCATCAGCAAGTTTACCCATTATCTCAAAGAGGGTAAGGATGTTCTTTACATATCATGTTCATCAGCACTTTCAGGCTCGGTTAATCTTGCAAAGGTTATTGCTGCCGAACTTGCTGAAGAATACAAGGATAACAAGGTTGTATGTGTTGACTCACTCTGCAGTTCTCTCGGTCAGGGATTTATGGTAATCCGTGCATCAGAGCTTCGCAAAGAGGGCAAAAGCATAGACGAAACTGCTCAGTATATTGAAGATAATAGACTTAAAGTTAACCAGTTCGGTACGGTTGATAATCTTGATTATCTGCGCCGTGCGGGCAGAGTTAAGGCATCAAGTGCATTCTTCGGTAATATGTTCGGAATCAAGCCTATTATTATTTCAGATATTATAGGTCAGAACTATGCCGTTGAAAAGGTAAAGGGTGCAGGTAATGCAAAAGCAAAAATTGCACAGCGTGTTGCCGAGGTTGTTGAAGAAGACGGTATGGACTGCCTTTACATAACACACGCAGACTGCGTGGAGGACGCTGAAGCCCTTCGTGATAAAATTCTTGAACTTGTACCGTTTAAAAACGTTATGATGAATAATATCGGACCTATCGTTGGTTCTTGTGTAGGACCCGGAACAATAATTGCATACTGCTACGGTAAAAAGGTCACTGTTAAAGGAAGCGAGTAATTAAAATGAGCATTGTTAAGATTGATGCAGGCATTTTGCTCGAAATGTTTGCAAACGGATATCGTAATTTATGCCGCAAAGAAGCACAGGTAAACGATTTGAACGTTTTCCCCGTACCTGACGGTGATACAGGCTCAAATATGGCGAAAACTTTAAGCGGAGGCGTGCATGCCCAAATGCAGGAGGATGATGACGTCTCTGCATCAATGAAAAAGTTTTCAAAAGCCGTACTCCTGTCTGCACGCGGAAACTCAGGTGTTATACTTTCACAGTTTATAAAGGGTCTGTCTATCGCATCTGACGGTAAATCCGTTATGGTTCCGTCCGATATTACCCCGTTTCTGAAGCAGGGAGTGGACAGTGCATACAAAGCCGTGGCAAACCCCGTTGAGGGTACTATGCTTACTGTTTTGCGTGAAACCTATGAAGCCTGTGAGGATACCGAAGAATTTGCCGATTTTGAATCAGGCTTTGCATATGTTCTCAAAGAAATGCAGAAGAGCCTGAGCCATACTCCGGAGCTGTTGCCCGTTCTTAAAGAAGCAGGCGTTGTTGACAGCGGAGGTATGGGAATTATATATATTTTTGAGGGTATGCTTGCATACCTTAACGGTGAAATAATAGAAACCGACAGCGACCGTGAAGATCTGGTGATTGCACCCGCAACTGCCTCCTTCGGTCCTGACAGTGTGCTTGAATACGGCTACTGCACGGAATTTATCTTACAGCTTATGCACGCAAAAACAAATATAGCTACTTTTTCAATCGGGAATATGATTTCATATCTGGAATCGGTCGGCGATTCAATTGTTGCCGTTCAGGATGATGATATTGTTAAAGTTCATGTGCATACGTTTACACCTGAAAAAGTGCTTGCTTTTGCAAGAAATTACGGTGAGTTTATATCCGTAAAAATAGAAAATATGTCCGTTCAGCATAATGAAATCACAGAAAATGCACCAAAAACAGCAGAACGTGTGAAATATGCCGTTGTTGCTGTTGCATCAGGTGACGGACTTGCAAGCTATTTCGCTGAAATAGGTGCGTCACGCATAGTTGACGGCGGACAGACTCAGAACCCGTCAACACAGGATTTCCTTGATGCGTTCAGGACGCTCAATGCTGAATATATTGTCGTTCTGCCCAATAACTCGAATATTTTACTTGCGGCACAGCAGGCGGCAGATTTATATACAGATGCAGATGTGCGTGTCATCCCGACAAAATCTATGGCTGCAGGCTATTCTGCACTCTCAATGATGAATACATGGGCAGAGGATATCGATGCTTTTATTGACGATATGACAATGTGTCTTTCCTCTGTAACTTCGGGCAGTATCACTACAGCGATACACGACGCCTGTATAAACGGTGTAGAAATCAAAGCCGGTACATATATGGGTATTGCAGATGGTGAAATACTTTGTACCTGCGATAATAATATAGGTGCGGCAATATCAATGCTTGAGCTTTTGCCTGACATTGATACAAAAGAGGTCATAACCGTTTTCTACGGCGACGGCATTACAGAAGAAACAGCAAACAATCTTATTGCCGGAATAAACGAGTCCTTCCCGCATATAGAATGCGGTGCCCTTTACGGCGGACAGCAGGTTTATGATTTTTATCTGGCAATAGAATAACAGGCGGTATATAATGAGAAAAATTATTGTTGATACTTTAGGCGCAGATATGGGAAGCGAGCCGATAATAACGGGTGCTTTGCGTGCACTGAAAGAAAATACAGAAATCGGAATGGTGTTTGTGGGTATCAAAGACGACATATTAAAATATGCCGCCGATGCCGATGCAGATATGGACAGAATCGAAATTATAGAAACCGATAAGTTCGTTTCCGATACAGATTTGCCGACCTGTGTTTTTAACGGTGCTGATGACACTTCTATGGTTATGACACTTGAGAATCTTAAGAAAAATGACGAGATTGTCGGTATGATAAGTGCAGGTAACACAGGTGCACTCCTTGTCGGTACTATTTGCCGGCTCGGTCTTATCCCCGGACTTCGCACACCTGTACTTGCAACGGCTATTCCATGTAAAAAAGACGGTTTGGTGTGTCTTGTTGACTGTGGTGCAAATACTGAATGTGTTGCTGAGGACCTTAAAAGATTTGCTCTTATGGGTAATGCGTTTATGCAGAGCCTAACAGGCAACGAAAATCCAAAAGTTGCACTTATGTCAGTAGGACGTAACCGCCACAAAGGAACAAATCTTGTTAAAGAGGCTTACGGGCTGATAGAAAAATTACCGCTTAACTTTATCGGAAATATTGAAGGAAACGATATGGTAGGCAGTGAAGCGGATGTTATTGTGACCGACGGATTTACGGGTAATATTCTGCTCAAGAACACCGAAGCGGCAGGTATGATAGCAATCAATGCAATTGATTCTTTAGGCACACTTTCTCCGGAACTGCAAAAGGTCAGAGATGAGCTTTACGACTTTTTCGCATTTAACGACCGGGGCGGTGCTGTTTTTCTGGGCACACGCAAGGCAGTGGTTAAAATGCACGGCTGTGCAAATCAGGATACTGCATATGCCTGTGTCAACCTTGCAATTAAGCTTGAGG
>JAFODX010000121.1 GCA_017380475.1 Clostridia bacterium | reverse complement strand
TTGATTTTTGATTCATACTACGATAGTTACAGAGGCGTTATAGTATATGTAAGAGTTAAAGAAGGCTCATTAAAGCCGGGTAAAACTATACGCATGATGGCAACAGGTGCTGAATTCGATGTAGTAGAGGTTGGTCGTATGAGTCCGTCAGGTCTTGTTAAAACCAATGAACTTTGTGCGGGTGATGTCGGATATATTGCAGCAAGTATAAAAAATATACAGGACACCCAGGTCGGTGATACAGTAACAACAGTTGATAAGCCGGCAGATGAGCCGTTACCCGGATATAAGAAAGTTAATCCGATGGTTTACTGCGGTATATATCCTGCCGATGGTGCACATTATGAGGACTTAAAGGAAGCACTTATGAAACTTCAGTTAAATGATGCTTCACTTATGTTTGAGCCTGAAACTTCTGTTGCGCTCGGATTCGGTTTCAGATGCGGTTTCTTGGGATTATTGCATCTTGAAATTATACAGGAGCGACTGGAACGTGAATATAATCTCGACCTTATAACAACTGCACCGAGTGTTATTTATAAAGTATATAAAACAAACGGAGAGATGATATGGTGTGATAACCCGTCAAACCTCCCCAACCCCGCCGAGATTGATTATATGGAAGAACCGATGGCAAAAGCATCAATCATGGTTCCGAAAGACTATGTCGGCAATGTTATGGAGCTTTGTCAGGAGCGTCGTGGTATATATAAACATATGGAATATCTTGACGAAACACGTGCAGAAATATTTTATGAGCTTCCGCTTAACGAAATTATATATGATTTCTTTGATGCACTAAAATCGCGCACACGAGGTTATGCGTCATTCGATTACGAACTTTCTGACTATGCAAGGTCTTCACTCGTTAAGCTTGATATACTTCTTAACGGAGAAGCTGTCGATGCACTTTCGTTTATTGTGTTTAAAGACAGTGCATATGCACGTGGCAGAAAAATGTGCGAAAAGCTTAAGGATGTAATTCCACGTCAGCTTTTTGAAGTTCCGATTCAGGCGGCTATCGGTTCAAAAATTATAGCACGTGAAACAATCAGAGCATTAAGAAAAGACGTTCTGGCAAAGTGTTACGGCGGAGATATTACCCGTAAGAAAAAGCTTCTTGAAAAGCAGAAAGAGGGTAAAAAACGTATGCGTCAGGTCGGAACGGTTGAAGTTCCGCAGGAAGCATTTATGTCTGTTCTTAAACTTGATTGATTATGAGGGTGATTCTCACCCTCTTTTTCATTGTAACAACATAATAAAAATGTGTCAATACACTTTATGGGACAATAGTTTATAATTTGATTTTTACACAAAATTTAACATGGTTATATACTTGAAAAGTGTCAAAGAATAACATCATTATATTAAAGGAAGGTGTAATTTTGATTAAAAGTGTTTTTTTGTCGATAAGTCTTATTTTTTACGGAACTCTTTTTCAGATAACTCTGTTTTTTCTTAACAAACTTCTTGAACTGAAAATTTATCAAAAACAATCTTTTTCTTCCCCTTTTCTTCTTTGTTTATCAAATAATCTGGGCGGATTTGACCGCAAATGTTCAAATTTAGATAAGAAAATAAGAAAAACAATAAATAATCACAAAAAACATTGATTTTTTGACTGTAAACTCTTGATTTTTTGTTATAAAAATGATATTATATATCTATGTATGCAACAGTATATCTATACTTGTTGCATAAGCCAAAAAAATAAAAGCAGCCTTGCACTGATTGTGTAGACTGTAATATATTTTCAGGAGGAAAGAAAATGGCAAGAAAAATGAAAACCATGGATGGTAATAACGCTGCCGCTTATGCTTCATATGCATTTACAGACGTTGCAGCTATCTATCCGATCACTCCGTCTTCAAACATGGCGGAGGCAACTGATGAATGGGCCGCTGCAGGTATGAAGAATATTTTCGGCAATACCGTAAAGGTTGTTGAAATGCAGTCAGAAGCAGGTGCAGCAGGTGCGGTTCACGGTTCACTTACAGCAGGTGCACTCACTACTACCTATACAGCTTCACAAGGTCTTCTTCTTATGATCCCGAATATGTATAAGATAGCAGGTGAACAGCTCCCGTCAGTGTTCAACGTTTCAGCACGTTGTATCGCATCACACGCTCTTTCAATTTTTGGTGACCACAGCGACGTTATGGCTTGTCGTCAGACAGGTTTTGCTATGCTCGCATCAACAAATCCGCAGGAAGCTATGGATTTGGGTGCAGTTGCTCACCTTACAACAATCAAGAGCAGAATACCGTTCCTTCACTTCTTCGACGGTTTCAGAACATCACACGAGTACCAGAAGGTAGCTTGCTGGGATTATGAGGATCTTGCAGAGATGGTTGACTGGGATTCACTTAATGCATGGAGACGTGCATCACTTAACCCTGAACACCCTGCACAGAGAGGTACAGCTCAGAACAGTGACGTATTCTTCCAGGCTCGTGAAGCATGTAACACAACATATATGAACGTTCCTGAAATTACTCAGGAGTATATGGACAAGGTTAATGCAAAGATCGGCACAAACTATAAGTTGTTCAACTACTATGGTGCTCCCGATGCAGA
>JAFODX010000120.1 GCA_017380475.1 Clostridia bacterium | reverse complement strand
GTTCAATGTACCGTCACCGCCGGAAATAACAACAAGGTCATATTCATCAGCACAACTCTGTATTTTCCGTTCGCAGTCGTTTGCGTGTCTTGTAGGATAGACGGTAACATCATAACCTGCATAAGTAAAGCAGTCTATTATTTCATATAACGAGTTTTTGATCTTACCTTTTCCTGAGTTAGGATTAAATATAAATAATAATTTATTTCCCATTTTGTTCACCTCTGTGAGTTGCAGAAACCATAAATCTACACTATGTATTATAATACATTTTTTGAAGTTCGTCAATAACTAAAATTGTAAAAATCTTGAAATTTGTTTCGTTATCTGATATAATAAGATAATAACAGGAGAAAGTAGACAAAGGCAGTAATTACAATTAATTCGTTTAAGGGAGTGTAAAAATGATAATCACAGAAAAATTTTATATAGGCTACAGCAGTACAAACCGAAACCTTGAACTTTCAGACAGTGCGATTCTTAAAATGTTTGAGGACGTTGCCACAATGCACGGTGAAATGGCGGGCGACAGCGTAAAAACAACTTCTGTGCGCTGGTTTCTGACGGCGTATGACGTAAGAATACATAAACGTCCGAAGCTTGATGAAAGAGTGGAGTGCCGTACGTGGAGTCACGATATGCGTGGATTTCTGGCAAGCCGTGAGTTTGAAATATATAACGCAGACGGCGAACTTGTGATTACGGCTGCTTCCAACTGGGCGAGAATGGATATAAAAACAGGACGCCCTGAACGTGTCACCCCTGAAACCGGTGAACGCTACGGAACAGAAAAGGACCGTACCAATTTTGAAGGACCGTGGATAGGTAAGCTTAAAGAGCCGGAAGAATATCAGATTTCAAAAGAATACTATATTGACCGTAATTTTATTGATGCAAACAATCATATGAACAATGTATGCTATCTGGATCTTGCAAAATGTATTTTACCCGATGCTGTTTATGAGAAGAAAGTGACATCTTTTGAGATAATGTACCGCAAAGCGATTGAGTACGGAAAAACAGTTACGTGTCATTACAGTGAGCTTTCGGACGGATGCTTTATAGCAATCAAGTGTGACGGTGAGCTTATGTCGGCAGTGAAATTTGGATTGGAGTAAAAAACTATGCGTATAATGGGAATAGACTTTGGCGATGCACGAGTTGGTGTTGCAGTAACTGACCCTTTAGGAATAACTGCACAGGGCGTCGGCACTGTCAAAAACGGTGGAGTAAAGAAGCTTATGGCAGAGCTTGATGCGATAATAAAGGAATATGCTCCTGAAGAAATTGTAATCGGTCTGCCGAAGAATATGGACGGCACAGAAGGTTTTCGTGCCGAAGCGACGTATAAGTTTGCAAAACGTTTGGGTGAGATATATGACGGCAGGATTGAGTTTGTTGACGAACGCCTCACAACCGTCGGAGCATCGCAGTTTTTAAATGCAACCAATACCCGTGGCGGCAAACGTAAGGATGTTATTGATACGGTCTCAGCATGTCTGATACTCGAAACATATATGAAACGTAAAAATAACAGTTGACAATTTGTGTTAAATATATTAGAATATTATTATGAAAATTTATAGAAAGGGAAAAATGACATGGAGAACAATATTATTTTATTGGAAGACGAAAACGGCGTAGAAATCGAATTTGAAGTAATTGATGTTTATGAGCTTGACGGCGAAACATTTTTTGCTATGATTGAATGTCTGCCCGAAGAAGAACAGACTGATGACCTTGAGGTTCTCATTATGAGAGTTGAAGGTGATATCGAAAGTGAAGAAGCAGAGCTTGTTCCGATTGAGGATGAGGCATTGTTGCAGAAGGCATTCGATGAGTTTGTTAAGCGTGACGAAGAAGCTGCAAAAGGCGAATAAATTGTAACGCAATTGTAATGAAATACCACTTGTATTTTAACATAGAATGTGGTATACTCTAATTAAAGAAAGACCCCCTGAGGTTTCGCGTGTAAGAACCGTTTTTTTTACCAACACATTTAATAAGGGATGCTTACTCCGTCGGGTGGCGCACATGCCTCCTTTCACTTATGTGACTGCCAGTGGACTTGTAAAGCCCTTGGGAAGCGACCCACCTGGATTTTCCAGGTAGAAATTCCGGTTCGACACCACGGCTACTTTGGGGCTTTTTTTATTGTTTTTATAACAAATTTTCTTGTTTTTTTTATAGAAAAGATATATAATTAATAAAAAGACATGGGAGTTGATAATATGAAAACATATCTTGATATTTTAAAAAATGAAATAAGTGCAGATTTTTTAAAAAAACATACTGTTGCATTGATGGAGCGAGAATTGCCACAGACAACTCCGGCAATTCATAATGCGGCGAGATACATATATGAGTTGTTTAAGGAAAATGGGTTTGATGCAGAACTTGTAGAGTTTGTTTCAGACGGGGCGAATATATGCTATGATGCAGCAATTCCTATGTGTTGGGATGTGAGCTACGCAAGCCTTGAGGTCATTTCCGGCTGGGAGGGTGACCGTATAATTGCAGATTATAACAAAGAACCGTTTGCAGTGGTAAGATATTCTGTGCCCACACCTGAAGAAGGACTTACAGCGCGTGTTGTTACATGGGATAAAATGATGTCGGGCGAGGACGTAACGGGTGCGTTTGTGATTGTCCCGTACGGTCAGTTTGTAGGTGCAAAAATACTTGTACCTATTCTTGACAGGGGTGCTGCAGGCTTTATCGGCGGAACGGTAAGCTCAAGAGAAGAAAAGCCTGACAGCACGCACTGGATAAATGGTGCAACCGAAACAAACTCGTGGTGCGTAAATGATAACGAGCGTGATTTTATCGGTTTTTCTGTAACCCCCAGAATACATAAAAAGCTGACAGAAGCGTGTGAAAAAGGCGAGGTTTTAGTTAAAGCAAAAACGGATGCACACCGTTATAAAGGTACAATGCCGGGTGTAACGGCACTTTTACCGGGCGAGAGTGAGCGTGAGCTCTGGGTTATAGCTCATACTGCAGAACCGCTTGAGGATGATAATAATGCAGGCGTAATCGGTGTTATACATTCACTTATGGCGATAAAAAAAGCGGTAGAGGAAGGGAAATCACCAAAGCCAAGATACTCAATAAGAGCCGTTTTGTCGCCTGAGGCGTATGGGCTTTGCGGATTCGGAGAGCATTTCGGAAAGGTGTTGCGAGAGCGTTGCATAGGTGCGGTGAATGTGGACGGTATACCGTGTGTACCATCACAGGAAGAAACTTTAGTGCAGTTTGCACCGCCATATATACCGTTTTACGGCAATGCCGTAATGGAGGGGGTATGGCGTGAGTATGCCGAAAGCACAACAGAATCACCGTATATTAAAGACTGGTGGGGTGACCACTGGGATGATGACTGCTTCTTGTCAGACCCTACGGTGGGACTTCCTACAGTTATGCCCGAAACTGTCATTTACCGTTGGCATAATTCAACTCAGAGGTATGGGTATATAGACTATAATAGTTTTGCAAGAGCATTAGCTGTTTATGCTGCAACAATTGCCGCAATAGCAATGTGTGAATCGGATAAGCTTGAAAGTTTTATGCCGAAATTTGCAGAATATGCAAAAGTACGTCTTAATGATGTTGCGACAACTTGTCCGCCAAGAGCAGGCTCAAATGCAGAGGAAAGACTGGAATATTGGAAAAATGTAGAGCTTGCTGATATCCGTGATTTTGAAAATGCAGGTGTTACAAAGGCAACAATAGATAAGATCTGTGACGAAATTGAAGCCTTTGTGAAGACACTCGATGTTGTGCCGGCAGAAGAAAAAGAATCGGAAACACCTGTGTATGATTCTTTTGAAAACCTGATTGTGAAACGTAACTGTGTAGGTGTACCGCGTGATTTGATGCGCGTACCTCAGGACAGACGGAATCATGCATTTGACAGAGCACTTATGTGGCGTGTGTTCTCTGCAAGTGACGGTAAAAAATCTTTGAAAGATGCAGTTAAACAAGCTGAGTGGGAGGGCAAGAGTGCAAAAACAGAAGAACAGTTGAGTGCGTTTTTAAAAGCACTTGAGCTCTGTGCTGAATTTGGCTACATAAAGCTTGAGAAAAAATAAATGTTTAATCAATCAGACAGTTTCATTTAACTGTCTGATTTTTTGTAAATTTTTTGTGATTTCCCTTTACAAAACACCAAAAAAAGGGTATAATAGAATGTAGATATTTCTGCGAAGGAGAAATGTTTGGAAATGAGTTATATTTTTGATAAGTTAATGATGATACCTATGGTGCTTATAGCGCTTATGTTTCATGAACTTGCACATGGCTGGGTATCTATGAAACTTGGTGACCCGACGCCAAAATATCAGGGCAGAATGACATTGAATCCGTTGGCACATCTTGACCCTGTCGGTACACTTTTAATGATAATAACAGGATTTGGCTGGGCAAAGCCTGTGGAGATAAATCCTAGGTATTATAAAGACCCCAAAAAAGGAATGGCACTCACTGCACTTGCAGGACCTGTCACCAACTTTTTGCTTGCACTGGTTGCAATGCTTATATACGGTGTGATTTTTGTCATATATTCGAAAACGGGCATCTTTGCAAACGCAATGAACACAATCGGATATGTAGTAATGCGATTTGTGATGTTAAATCTTGGTTTTATTGTATTTAATTTTATCCCCATACCTCCGCTTGACGGGTCAAGGATATTGGGAGTATTCCTTTCAAACCGTGCTTATTTCAAATTACAGCAGTATGAAAGGTACAGTTTCATTGTAATTATCCTGCTTTCTGCATCGGGCGCATTTGACAGGATAATAGGAACAGGTGTAGGTATAGTTTTTGAATATATGCTTTTGGGATTGGAAAAGCTTATAACTTTGGTGATATGATGGATGAAATGAAATATAAGCTTGAAAGCTTTGAGGGACCGCTCGATTTGCTTTTAACGCTTATCAAGAAAAATAAGGTCAGCATATGGGATATACCTATTGTGGAGATAACAGAACAGTATCTTGAGGCGATAGAGGGTATAGAAAAAACGATGCTTGACAATACGGGTGAGTTTATAATAATGGCATCGCAGCTGTTATATATAAAATCGAAGATGCTTCTCCCCAAAGACGAAGAGGACGAGGAAGAAGACCCAAGAGAAGAACTTGCCCAGAGACTTTACGAATACAAAAAAATCAAGGAAGCATCACACGAGATGCGAAAGAGCGAGTTTTCGTCGAAGTATATGGTTTTCAGGGAAGAAGAACCGATAAAATTCCCTGTTCCCGAATACAATATAGACCATACAATAGACGAGCTTATAGATGCATTTGATATGATTATGGCACGTCGTATACGCTACAAAAAACCTGAAAAACGTGCGTTTTACGGCATCGTGGGCAGAGAACTTGTATCAGTTGACGATATGGTTGTCAAGATTGAAAATATTCTCGGCACAAAGAAGAAAGTTGAGTTTTCAACCTTGTTCAGGGTTGAAGATTCAAGACCTGAAATGATAGCTACGTTTATGGCGTTGCTTGAAATGATAAAGCTTAACCGCATCCGTGCAGATTATGACAGTAAGAAAAAAGAGTTTATTATAAGTGAGTTTAAAAAACAACCGAAAGGATAAGATTTAATGGAAAACTTGAAGTATGCCGTTGAGGGTATATTATTTGCCGCAGGAGAAGCAGTAAAAACTGCAAAGCTTGCGGTAGTTCTTGAAAAGTCAGTTGAAGAGATTGATGCTGCGGCAATGGAGCTCAAGGCTGACTATGACAGGGACAAGCGTGGTTTTGCGATAATAGAAATATCTGAGGGTTATCAGATTTGTTCACGTCCCGATTATTATAAGTACATACGTGAGATTCTTGGTGAACAGCGTAATCAGCCGTTATCAAATGCGGCAATGGAAGCTTTGGCAATAATTGCGTATAAACAGCCCGTAACAAGGGGAATGATAGAAAAGGTAAGAGGCGTAAACTCTGACGGTTGCGTAAGCCGACTTTATGAACGTGGTCTTATCGAAGAAGCGGGAAGACTTGACGCTCCGGGACGACCTGTTCTTTATAAAACAACAGACACGTTCCTGCGTTGTTTCGGACTCAAAACACCGCAGGATTTACCGCCTATCAATTTCCAGATGACAATCCCTGAACTTATGGAAACGGGTGAGCAGTTGTCGATTGTTGAGGAGACGGCTCCTGCAACCGAAGATAACGGACAGGCTCCGGAAATGATACCGGAAACAGAATCGCAAGAGGAATAAAATCCGTACGAAAGGATAATAGGTTATGAGTGCGTTAATTGTGATATTGATAATAGTTGCATTAATTGCACTGATTCTGTGCATTCCGGCAAAGGTAGATCTGATAATCAGATATACGGAAGATGAAACGGAATTTGACTATGTTATAAATTACGCATTTTTAAAAATCAAAAAAGGTAAAAGCGGTCGGCTGATGCAGTTTTTAAAGGAACATCCTGACCTTGTAAAGCATTGCCTGTACACACTTTTTAAATACAGGCTGAACCGGATAGGTAAATTCAAAAAATTTGAACTCACGGGTGTTGTGGGACTGGATGATGCTATGGATACTGCGTTGGTATACGGCAGTGCGGCGGGGTTTATATATAATCTGGTCGGTCTTATAGAACGTAATATTGATACTGACAATTTAGTGATTGACTTAAAACCCGACTTCAACGAACCGAAAATATTTATTGATTTTAAGAGCATAATAATAACAAAAATATATAAAATTTTAGGCTGGGCATGGTATTCATACAGAAAAGCGATACCTATCCTGAAAGCGAGAGGAGAAAAACAAAATGGCAAACCCGATTAAAGATTTAATAGAAAGCACAATAAAATCTCTTGACGGTATGTACACATCAGAAAGTATTCTTGGCGAGGCGGTAACAGCTCCGGACGGAACTATGATAATTCCTATGTCGAAAGTATCGTTCGGCGTAGGCGGTGGCGGTTGTGAGTTTAAAGCAACAAACAACGAAGGCGAGAATCTGTTTGGCGGTGCGGCAGGTGCAGGTGCATCAATAAAACCGGAGGGCTTTCTGGTTATAACAAAGATGGGCAGCGTAAGATTTGTTTCTGCAACAAGTAGCTCAGGCGTTGCAGAGAAACTTGTGGACTACGCACCTGAGCTTGTAGAAAAAATAACAGATTTGTTCAAGAAAAAGGAAACAACAGAAGAATGATAACACTTAAAGATAAAATTCTCTCAAAGGTAACAAAGCCGACTCGTTATACCGGCGGAGAGCTTAATGCGGTGATGAAAGATCCCAAAACGGTAGATATACGTTTTGGTTTCTGTTTCCCCGATGTTTATGAGATTGCAATGTCGCATCTCGGACTGAAAATAATATATCATACATTAAATACACGCCCTGATACATATTGCGAGCGTGTATTTGCTCCGTGGGATGATATGGAGCAGGAAATGCGTAAGTACGATATGCCGTTATTTGCACTTGAAACGGGCGATGCTGTAACTCATTTTGATATGCTCGGATTCACACTGCAGTACGAGCTTTCGTATTCAAACATTGTTAATATGCTTGACCTTGCAAAAATCCCTGTGCTTGCAGAAGAAAGAGGAGAGGAATACCCGATAATATACGGCGGCGGACCGTGTGCATATAACGCAGAACCCGTTGCAGACATTTTCGATTTCTTTATGCTTGGCGAGGGCGAAGAACAGGTTCACGAAACAATGGACGTGTTAAAAGAATGGAAAAAAGACGGAAAGAAGAGTAAGAAACAGCTTCTTGAAAGACTGGTTAAGATAGATGGAATATACGTCCCTTCATTCTATGATGTGGAATACACTGAGAAGGGGACGGTAAAATCAATAACACCAAATAACCCCAATGCACCCGAAAAAATACTGAAACGTGTTGTTAAGGATTTTGATGCGACATATGCACCCGATACTATTATAGTACCGTTTGGTGAGGTTGTTCACGACCGTGTAATGCTTGAGGTTATGCGTGGCTGTATGAGAGGTTGCCGTTTCTGTCAGGCGGGTTATATCTATAGACCGCTGCGTGAAAGAAAACCTGAAACTCTGCTTTCTCTGGCAAATGACTTGCTTTCAAAAAGCGGATTTGATGAAATTTCACTCTCATCGCTTTCAACAAGTGATTTTAAGGGCCTGCCGTGTCTTACGGACGGACTTCTGAAAATAACTGAAGAAAAGAAAATCGGACTTTCGCTTCCGTCATTGCGTATTGATAATTTCTCTCTTGAGCTTATGGAAAAGGTTCAGAAGGTCAGAAAATCAGGTATAACATTCGCACCTGAGGCAGGAACGCAGAGGTTGAGAGACGTTATAAACAAGAACATAACGGAAGAAAATATATTAGAATCAACTGCACTTCTTTTTGCAGGTGGCTGGACAAATGTTAATCTTCGCCGAGGATAAAATGCGGTTCGTCACCCGCAGAAATGTTCTCCCGCAGCCGCGCGCCCATTTCGCCCGTCACCGTGCGGTACTGCGCCGCCGCGTCCGCGTCAATGTCGATCTCC
>JAFODX010000119.1 GCA_017380475.1 Clostridia bacterium | reverse complement strand
GTAATTTTGCGACGTCTGCGTCTGTTTTTTTCACCCTGCATTGTTCCGTAGTTATATATATCCATATCTCTGTACTCCTCTTTTTCTGTTATTTATATTGTATAACATTCAGGCGAAAAATTCAATACTTTTTTCATTTATAAAGCTTAACGGGCACTTTTTTGGGACAAAGAATATATAGGTATTGAAAATAATATTCAAATATGGTAGAATAATAAGGTAAAGAAATGCAGAACGGAGTTTTTATAATGCGTCTGATTGGACATTTTGCCACAGTGGCAAAGCATAAATATATAGTGTTTGTACATTGCGTAAAAGCAGGGATTCCCTGGCGTGGGTTTGTGCATGATTTTTCAAAGTTCAGCCCGACAGAATTTTTTGAGGGCGTAAAATATTTCACGGGTGACAGAAGCCCGACAGAGCTTGAACGCCGTGAAAACGGCTGTTCGCTTGCGTGGATGCACCATAAGGGCAGAAACCGCCATCACTTCGAATACTGGACGGACTATAATCCTGAAACGAAGCGTATTGAGCCGGTAAAGATGCCTGTTAAGTTTGTTAAGGAAATGTATTGCGACCGTGTTGCGGCGGGTAAGGTGTATCTCGGTAAAAAATACACGGACGAAAACCCGATAGGCTATTTCCTGCGTGGTTCGGCGAGAATGAATATGCATCCTGAAACAGCTGAACTTCTCGGTAAATGGCTTATGATGTTAAAAGATGAGGGTGAAAAAGCGGTATTTCGTGATATGAAGAAAACAAAGGACTATTAAAGGGGCGATTGGATTGAATAAACTGCTTAAGCTTGTATATTCAAATAAGTTTTTTGCAATTCTCACACTACTTTTGCAGGTGGGAATGATTGCGATGTTCATTGTCGGGATATCCAACAATGTACGTTTTTATTTGCTTGCATCAAACCTTATAAGTACAATATTTATCCTCATAGAAGTCAATCGTCACGAGGAAAGTGCGTTTAAAATAACCTGGATAATGCTTATAGCAACAGTCCCGTATTTCGGCTGGTTTTTCTATCTCTACACACACACCGGCATAATATCGGGCAATATCCGTAAATCGCACGAGCGTGCAAAAAAGGCACTTGACAAGTACAGGTATGACGATTCGGAGATTATCAGTGAAATGGATAATGCCGGCGTTGACACATCGCTTATAAAATATCTGTCCAGAGCCGGCGGGAGCTCGGTGTTTAAGAACACAGCAGTGAGTTATTATGCTTTGGGCGATGAAATGTTTAAGGCAATTACAGACGAGCTTGAAAAGGCGGAAAAGTTCATTTTCATGGAGTTTTTCATAATAAACCAGAAGAGCTATATGTGGCGTGTCATAGAAGAAATTCTGCTTCGCAAAGCACGTGAAGGCGTCGATGTGCGTGTTATGTATGACGGTATGGGTTGTATGGGAATAGTCGATAAGGACTATAACAAAAAGCTTGAGTCGATGGGCATAAAATGCCGTATATTCTCACCGCTTCAACCGCTTCTGTCAACGTATCAGAACAACCGTGACCACCGCAAGGTAATCGTCATAGACGGCAGATGTGCATTCTCCGGCGGTGTCAATCTTGCAGATGAGTATATAAACAAAATTGTGAGATTCGGACACTGGAAGGATACGGGAATAAAGCTCATAGGCGAGGGCGTAAGCGGATTTACGGAGCTGTTTCTGACGATGTGGTGCACAACTGCTGATAAGTATGAAGTTGACATGGGTCAGTACGTAAACGCATCCGAAAAGTATTCTGTACCTGAGGCAAAAGGGTATGTTGTTCCGTTCGGCGATTCACCGCTTGATGAAAAACTTGTCGGCAGAAATGCGTATGTTGATATTCTGAACTCGGCAAAAGAAAGTGTTGATATTATGACACCATATTTTGTTATAGACGATGCGATTTATGATGCAATGAGCTATGCGGTAACCCGTGGCGTGCGTGTGAGACTTATTTTACCGGGTATGCCGGATAAAAAAGTTCCGTACTGCCTCGCAAGGTCGTATTACAGGGACTTATTCGCAATCGGGGTTGAGGTGTATGAATATATTCCGGGTTTTGTGCATGCAAAAAATACGGTTGCTGACGGAAAACGTGCAATTGTAGGAACAATTAACTATGACTATCGCAGCTTGTATCTGCATTATGAGTGCGGAACGTATATGATAGATGTACCCGAGATAAAAGAAATCGAGCAGGATTTCTCGCAAACTTTGATAAGCTGTCGTCGGGTAACAAGAGTTGAGCATAGAAATTATCCGTGGTATTACCGTGCGGCAGGTATGGTTTTACGATTTGTTGCGACAATGATATAAAAAAAGTGCAGTTCAGATTAAACTGCATTTTTTTGTTATTCCATATATCCGGAAAGCTTTTCAATGGTACGTTCGGGTGCATCTTTTGCTGTGCCCCATTCCATATCGGCGTTGCGGTAATCGAACTTAAGTGTAAATTTGTGAATATCCTCCTGAATACGGGAAAGCTCACTGCATTCCTTTTTCAGAAGTGTTGCAAGAAACGGGTTTTTATCCTTTGCTTTTAGCGAGGTTTTTGCACCCTCTGTAAGCAGTTTAAGATGCTTTAAGCATACACCCTTTGAACGGTCAAACTTTGCCTTGAATTCATCGTCTGTTGCCCACATATACAAAAGCACGTCAACGTATCGCTCCATTGTATGATTTACTTTTTCGCATACCATACAGTTACAGAAAAGCTTTGACAGAAGCTGCGAAGCTTCCTCTGTAACATCAGCGGTCGAGCCTTTTTTGAACATACCCCTTTTCTCTGTCAGAGCATTTTCAGCGGTGTTTTTCAGAGCATCAAGTTTGTTTCGCACCTCGTCAAGATGCGTGTCGAGAACAAGTGCAAGCGGCAGCTTGTTGGGGGATTGAAACATCATTTTAAAGTGCTTGTTGCAGTATCCCTTTTCGTTTGATTCTGTACGGAAATCAGGCTCCATCATCGCAGGGCCGAGCGAATATTCCACTGCCTCCGTTTCAAGCTTTCTTTCAAGCTCGCAAAGCGGACATTCGCAGTCTGTAGCGTATGCTTCGTTGACAGGTATGGTATAGATTGTTTCTTTCATAATTTACTTCTTTCTTGTGAATAGATTTATTACTTCGTTTATTGTAGATGCTCCGTAGACTTTTATATCCTTTGGGAGTGTTATTTTTGAAAGCGACTGCTTGGGTACAATTGCAGTTTTAAATCCGAGATTTGCGGCTTCAGACAGTCGTTTTTCAAGCTTCGCAACAGTACGCAGTTCTCCGCCTAATCCGACTTCGCCGATAAACATTACGTCGTTGGGAACAACAAAGTCAGTCTTGCTTGATGCTATTGCTGCACATATTCCGAGGTCTGCGGCGGTTTCGTCAATTCTCAATCCGCCTGCTACATTGATATAGATATCGCTGTTTGAAAGATTGATTTTAGCACGTTTTTCAAGTACGGCAATAAGCAGAAGAACACGGTTGAGGTCAATGCCTGAACTCATTCGTCTGGGATTTCCGAACCCTGTCGGGGTAACAAGTGCCTGCATCTCGGCAAGGATTCCTCGAGTTCCCTCCATTGTGCAGACTATTGCAGAACCTGAAATGTTATCGGGTCTTCCTTCAAGCAGTGTCTTTGACGGATTATCCACTTCGATAAGTCCCTTATCTGCCATTTCGAACACACCGATTTCGTTTGTTGAACCAAAACGGTTCTTAACAGCACGAAGTATTCTGAACGACAGGTCACGGTCACCCTCAAAATAGAGAACGCAGTCAACCATATGTTCAAGCACTCTCGGACCTGCGAGTGCACCGTCCTTTGTCACGTGGCCGACAATGAACATTGAAATGTTCATTGACTTTGCAGTTTTCATAAGTGCATTTGTGGTTTCACGCACCTGCGGAACGCTTCCTGCCGCAGATGAAATTGCCTCGATATGCATTGTCTGGATTGAGTCGATTATAACAATATCGGGCTTTGTATCATTAATTGCGTCAAGTATTATTTCGACATCCGTTTCTGACAGCAAATAAAGATTCTCGGTGTTAACACCAAGTCGGTTTGCACGTATCTTTATCTGTGCCGCCGATTCCTCACCCGAAACATAGAGTATCTTTTTTGACTTGCCTGCATTTTCGCAGATTTGCAGAAGCAGTGTGGATTTACCGATTCCGGGGTCACCGCCTACAAGAATAAGCTCACCCGAAACAACACCTCCGCCAAGGACACGGTCAAGCTCACGCAAGCCTGTGGAAAAACGTGTGTCGTTATTGTGCGTAACCTCGTTTATGGGTTGCGGGCGGTTAAGTGTGCTTTTTACCGTTACTGTGCCTGATGAGGCTTTTTGCGGTGAATCAAGTGTTTCAACGAGTGTGTTCCAGTTATTGCAACCGGGGCATTTCCCGAGCCATTTTGGTGAACGGTAACCGCACTCGTTACATATGTAAACTGATTTTTGTTTCATATAAATCTCCTTTTTTATTAAAGCTCATCGGCAAGGCTTTTTCTCTTTTTCCATTTTCCCGAAAGGAAATAGACCATACTCGGTATGGCATAGCCGTAGGGGGCAAGTGCATATCCGAGAACAATGCCGAAAAATCCCCAGCCAAATCCTATTCCGAAAAGCCAGCTTAATCCGATTCTTAAAATAACACCGTCAAGCATAGCAAGCACCATACACATTCGTGCGTGACCGATACCCTGAATAAACGCACCGCTTCCACGCATAAGTGCAAATGCCGGGAACATCCACAGTATCGCCTTTATAAACTCGCCTGACATTGCGTGAACATCCGGGTCGTCGGAGAATATCATAAACAGCTCTTTGCCGAAAACAATGTAAAGCATCATAAATATTGCGGTCAGGAGCAGAGAATAAATCCACGCCCAGTAGACCGTGTGCATCGCACGTTTTTGCTTCCCTGCACCTATGTTCTGACTTATCATAGGCAGTGCTGCGTACTGAATACCCTGCGAAATTTTGTTTATAATATCGTCGATTCGTACGCCTACGCCGAAGGTTGCTGATGCAACAACTCCGACCTGATTCACGATTGAGTTTACAAACAGCATTGACAGGTTTATGAATCCCGACTGTATCGCCATAGGTGTACCGAGCTTTGTAATCATACCGGCATACGACTTGTCAATAATAAATGTTTCCTTTTTAAAACTGAACCCGAAGGTCTGCTTGTTTTTATAAAGATACCATACCGAGAACAGGAAAGATACCGCCTGACCGATAACTGTCGCCCATGCTGCGCCTTTAACGCCCCAGCCCCAGAATCCCGTAAATATAATGTCAAGGACAAGGTTTACAACTGTTGCAATTGCAATAAAGAGAAGCGGTCGTGACGAGTCACCCATACCACGCAGTACGGCTGAAACCATATTGTAGCCTGCCGTGAAAATTAGTCCGTAACTGCAGATTACAAGATAGTCCATAGCCATTTCGTATGATTCAACGGGAACGTTAAGTACCGTTAAAACCGGCGATTTTATGGCAATAAACAGAACGGTAAAAGCCAGTGCAATGATGCAAAGAAGCGAGGTAAGCGTTCCTACGATATTATTTATTTTATCCTTTTTACCTGCACCGAGTGCTTGTGAAATAAGCACCTGACCTGCATTTGCAAAGCCTAAAAACACCATAGTTGCAAAGTTTACTATCTGACTGCTCTGTGCAACGGCAGAAAGTCCTGCTGTGCCGACATACTGTCCGACAATCATCATATCAATCGTACTGTATAATACCTGCAAGGCGTTTGATGCCATAAACGGGAGTGTGAACCAGAGCATCTGTTTGGGGATACTGCCCGACGTAAAATCCTTTGTTATATTTTTCTTCATTTGAGTCTCCGAAATAAGTATATTAATAATCTGTGTGTGTTAAAAGGTCATAATAGTAAACGGGCATTGCACTCCAGCCGTGACAAAGGCTTCCTGCGTTGTCGAATGCTTTTGCACCGTCGATTGTTTCCCATACAGTTCCGCTATCGACCATTACCTTGTATGTATCTCTGATTTCAGAAAGGACAGTATCAGTGTATTTTTCTCTGTCCGTTCTGATAAGTGCGTCATATTTAAATGGTTTCATACTTAATGAACATTGCAAAAGCTCACCCGTTGCAAGTTTTTGGCATATAAACTCTGCAACATCGCCCTCTGCAACACCACTCAAAACGGCAAGGCTGTTTAAAAGCTCTGTCGGTTGTTCGCTGACTTCTGAAATAAAGAACAGTCCCGTATCTTTGTTATAGAAATTATTGAAAGTGTTTTTTCTGATTAAAGCCTTATTGTTGAAAAACTTATCCTCTTTGCCGAGTGCTTTGCAGACTGATGAGAAAGCGTCAAGTGCGATAAGAGTTATGCAGTTTATAAGTGCATCAGGTTCAGCAATATCGGTGCCGATTTCGGGTGCACAGTATTCTGACCAGTCGTAAAAATTCCAGTAGCCTTTACCCGGATGCTTTCTTATGAGCCCGTTGTCGGTGTTTTTAAGGAATACATTCAAAATGCTTTCAAGCTTATTAAACACCTCGTTGCCGAGCGTTAAATCACCGGTATGCTTTATATACTCCCATACCGCAAGAACATAGAACAGTGAAAAACACGGGATTGCAAGATTTTCGTTGCTCGGAAAACAAATAGACAAAAGGTTATCCTCCCGCATATCCTTGCTCATAAGAAGAAGGTTTGCTCTTGCATATTCTGCGTTTTTATCTTCAAATGCCGTATAGCCTGCAAGCATCTGATTTCTTGAATCATACGCATAAAGGCACTGTTCACGCCACGGACAGTCCACATAGTGTTCCATCATACAAAGCTTTAATGTGTTAAGGCATATTTCGTATATGCTCATATCCTCAGGAGAAAGTCGGGGGACGGGATTTTCTTTTACCGGATAAAACTGCGGAATAATACTTACAGAATCAATGCTGACTGTGTCGGGACAGGTGATTTCTATGTATCTCGCCGCAAGACGGAACATATAATTTGTATATTCATTTTCACCTGCTTTGGCTATATAATCAAAACTGAAATCACGTTCGCCTATGATTCTTTTGACGTGTCCTCCGGCAAGCGTTTCGCCATAAGAGATGTTGATTTTCTCGCCACCGCAGGCAGTAAGCTTTATTGATGCAAGCCCGACAATTTCCCTGCCTGAATCGAAAAGCAGGGAATTTTCGTTGTTGATGAGTATTGCTGTTTTTGGAGTATCAAGTAACAGCTTTTTTGTCGGACGTTTGAAAAATTCACGTTTTTCTGCGATGACTACGGATTTGGTAAAACCGTTATTATCATTTTCAGCCGTTGCATCGTATGTAAAGCTGTATCCCAGCTGAGG
>JAFODX010000118.1 GCA_017380475.1 Clostridia bacterium | reverse complement strand
TCCACCTTTGTATCGGTCGATTTTCTGAACCGTCCGCCCCATAGTTTAGCCATTTTATCTGTTCCTTTCAGTTTTCTTTCTATATAATACCACATTTACGAAGAAATTTCAATAGTTTGACAATTAAAAAACCCAACAACAGAGGATTATTCCTCTGTTATTGGGTTTACGTGAATCATACAATGCTTCACTTCCGGGATTTTTTCTTCTATATTATCATGTACAAGCTCGGCGATGCTGTGCGCCTCTGCAAGTGTCATATCAGCGTCCTCCGAAATTTCCAGGTCTACATAGATTTTTGATCCGAAACGGCGTGTCATAAGCTTATCTATGTTCTTTACGCCGTCAATCTCCATTACACATTCACGGATTCGTTCGATTTCTTCGTCCGTGCACGACCGGTCAATAAGCCTGTTCACGGCATCCATAAATATATCAACAGATGCTTTGCCGATGAATATACAAATTACAATACTTGCAATCGGCTCACAGATAGTAAACCCTAAAAGTGCACCGCCGACACCTATCAGTGAACCCACTGACGAGAGTGCGTCGGAGCGGTGATGCCACGCATCGGCAAGCATTGATGACGAGTTTATTTTCTTTGCCGCACGTTTTGTATAATGATACATCCATTCCTTTACGGCGATTGAGACCGTCGCCGCAATGAGTGCGATTTTGCTCGGTATAGCTATTTCTGCGCCGCTTACTATGTTTTTGATAGCAGTGATTCCTATTCCCACACCCGTTATAAACAGCATCATTGCAAGGATTATAGAAAAAATGCATTCTATGCGTTCGTGCCCGTATGGGTGCGAGGTATCGGATTTCTTATCCGACAGGTTTATGCCGAACATCACCGCAACAGTTGAAACAACGTCTGATGCTGAATGAATGGCATCAGAAATAAGCGCCTGCGAATGTCCGAAAAATCCAACAAGGAATTTGAGAACCGACAAGACTAAATTTATTATAATGGTGATAATGGAAACTCTGTTTGCCATTCTTTTTTCCATAAAAAATCCTCCTTGGGCGATACTCGCTCCAAAGAGGATTATTTTCAGGAGTACGGTATAATCATTCGGAGCTTCTTACAGTATATGTGTTAATTCCTGTGAGTATACCATATTTTTTTTGTTTTGTCAAGCAATATTATTTCTCAACTGTGATTGCCTGTGTTTCGTGAACATAGCCAACCTCTGCGCCAAGGTTCTCTGAGATAAATCTCAACGGAATCATTGTGAAACCGTTCTCTGTGAGTTCGGGAGCTTCCTCAAGCTCTTTTTCCTCACCGTTTACTGTAGCTGTCTTTGAACCTACAGTTACAACGATTGTTGTCTCACCGTCGATAACTGTTACTGTCTTTGTCTCGCCGTCCCACTTAACCTCTGCACCGAATGACTCTGAAATCACACGGATAGGAACGAGTGTTACGCCCTCTCCTACAACGTACGGCTTTTCAACCTCAACGTCTTCGCCGTTGATGTTTACTATGCTGCTGCCCACATTGAATGAGATAGTAACCTTTTCTGCTGCCTCTACGTCCTCAAGAACAACAACCTTTACCGGGTTTGTTATTGCAGGAATGCTCATTGTAGCAAAGTCATAGAATACCAAAAGCTTCTTGCCGTCGTATTCGTCTGCATTCTCCATAGCGAGTACAAGCTCACCGTCTGCTGAGAGGAGACCCTCTTCTGACTTTGCGAATGTGTCAACATAGATTGAAGTCTGTGACTCTTCGTTTGTTATAACGATTGCTTCAGCTTCCTTTATGTCACGTGATGCAAGCGGTGATCTTGATGCAACGATTACCATATCGCCCTCTTTTACTGCCTCTGCTTCTTCACCATCGATGGTGTAGATTGCAGTTGTATCTGTTGTTGCGAAAGTTACTACCATATCGCCAATTGCAACATCTACTGAACCCTCTGCTACAGCTGATACTGTACCAACGTGTCTGAAGTATGACGGACCTGCAACCGCTTCTTCAACCTTTTCGATTGATGCTGCAGTCTTTATGTCCTTTGTCTTAAGTGATGACGGTGATGTTATCTTAACAGTATCGCCTGTTGCGATTTCGCCAAGCTCAACACCCTCTGCGAGTGCAAATGTTACGTCCATTCCGTCGATTGCGATTGTTACGAGTGATTCCTCGATTGCTGAAACTGTACCCTCGTATGTGTTTTCCTCAACTACCGGTTCTGCTGATATGAGCATTATATCGCCCTGTACGATTCCTTCTGTTGTTGCCATTGCCGGCACTGATGCTGTGAGCATTGCTGCGCCCATAAGTAATGAAATTATTTTCTTGTTCATTGTTTTTTTCTCCTTTATTTTTTATTACGCATTTTTGCGTTTACATAAGTAATACGATTGAGAAAGCAAAAAGGTTGCATAATTTTTAAAAAAATTTATATATTTTATAGAGGTGATGTAAAATTGTACGGATATCCGCATATTTGTGAGGAAATTAAGGGGTTTAAAAAAGTGTCGGTTATCGGGAATACCCGGGAAAAACGGAATATTTTTTGTATAGAACTCGGAACGGGTGATAAATGTGCCGTTTTTTCGGCGGCATTTCACGGGCTTGAATATTTAACGGCAACGGCACTTATTGAGTTTGCAAAACGGTTTTCCGAAATATCGGAATACCATAGCAGGCTACGGCTTTTTGTTGTGCCGATGGTAAATCCTGACGGAGTGGAGATTGCCATAAACGGAATTGACCCGAAAAATGCGTATCACCGTGATATTATAAAGCATACAGGTATTATTGATTTCACAAAGGTCTGGCAGGCAAACGCTTCAGGTGTTGATATAAATCATAATTTTAATGCAGGATGGGATAGTATATGTGACTCTCCGGCACCGACGAAATACGGCGGTGAATACCCTGAGTCCGAGCCTGAGACACGTGCGATAGCAAATCTTTTACGCAAAACGGAGCCGGAGCTGTTTATAGCATTCCATTCGCAGGGAAAGGAGATATATTATGATTTTAACGGTTTGGAGAGTGAATCCGCAAAAGAAAACGCAGAGTTCGTCGCTAAAAGAACAGGATATAAAGCAACCGTCCCCGACGGAACAGCAACCTTCGGAGGAGCAAAGGATTACTACATTCAAGAATATCATAAAGAAGCTTACACAGTAGAGCTTGGAATGGGCAAAAACCCACTCCCGCACTCAGCACTTCCCGAAATGATAAATGATGTATATAATATAGGAAGAAATTTTATTGATAGAGTGTTTTGAAAATAAAAAAGTCCGGAAATTCCGGACTTTTTTATTTTATTGTTTCGTCGAACAGTTTTTTCGCCTCGTCTGTGAGGGGCTTGTCTGCATTTATTTCAATAGCATAACCAAGATAGGAAAGTGCGTTCTCCTTGTCGCCTTTTTCTATAGCCTGCTTTGCAGCTTCTATTGCATACTCCTGCTTTTTCACTTTTGAGTCTTTGTAGTTGTCCATATTGCCCTGAAGCTCTGCTACTGCCTCAACGTACTGACCGTTTTGGGCAAACTTCTGTGCATTGTTATATTTCATTCCTTTAAATATAGGTGCACCGACGAAAAAGCCAAGTAATATACATATAACTATTATGCCGACAATTATTCCTGTTATTTTTAAAGCTACTTTTGTTCCGCTCATAATTTCACCTTTTCCTTTTGTGAAAAAAGGTACAGTCAGCGAACTGACTGTACCTTGTGTTTCGAAAACTATTACAGCTTACGCCTCGATCTCTGAAACAACGCCTGAACCAACTGTTCTACCACCCTCACGGATAGCGAAACGAAGACCCTTTTCGATAGCGATAGGTGTGATAAGCTCAACATCCATCTTTACGTTATCGCCAGGCATACACATCTCTACACCAGCGGGTAGGTTGATAACACCTGTAACGTCTGTTGTTCTGAAATAGAACTGCGGTCTGTAGTTGTTGAAGAACGGTGTATGACGGCCACCTTCGTCCTTTGTCAAAACGTAAACCTCAGCGCTGAACTTTGTGTGCGGATTAACTGAACCCGGCTTAGCAAGTACCTGTCCACGCTCGATTTCGTTTCTTGCAACACCACGAAGAAGTGCACCAACGTTATCACCAGCCTCAGCGTAGTCAAGAGTCTTTCTGAACATTTCAAGACCTGTAACTACTACCTTACGGCTCTCGTCTGTAAGACCAACGATTTCAACTTCGTCGTTTGTATTTACCTGACCTCTTTCAACTCTACCTGTAGCAACTGTACCACGGCCTGAGATTGAGAATACGTCCTCGACCGGCATCAAGAACGGAAGATCTGCCTTTCTCTCCGGTGTCGGGATGTAGCTGTCAACAGCATCCATAAGGTCAAGAATGCACTTGTATGCAGGATCGTTAACATCCTGTGAACCACACTCAAGTACGCCAAGAGCTGTACCTGCAACGATCGGAATATCGTCACCCGGGAAGTCATACTCTGAAAGCAAGTCACGGATTTCCATCTCAACGAGCTCAAGAAGCTCCGGATCGTCAACCTGGTCTGACTTGTTCATGAATACTACGATATAGGGAACGCCAACCTGTCTTGAAAGAAGGATGTGCTCTCTTGTCTGCGGCATCGGACCGTCAGCTGATGAAACAACGAGGATAGCGCCGTCCATCTGAGCAGCACCTGTGATCATGTTCTTAACGTAGTCAGCGTGGCCCGGGCAGTCAACGTGAGCGTAGTGACGAGTGTCTGTCTCGTACTCAACGTGAGCTGTAGAAATGGTGATACCTCTTTCTCTCTCTTCCGGAGCCTTATCGATGTTATCGTATGCTGAGAATTCAGCCTGGCCCTTAAGTGCCAATACCTTTGTGATTGCAGCAGTAAGAGTTGTCTTACCGTGGTCAACGTGACCGATTGTACCGATGTTAACATGCGGCTTGGTTCTTTCGAATTTAGCTTTTGCCATTGGAAATTTCCTCCTTAAATTAAATAAAGTTGTAATTTTACACTTATAATTGTATTTTACTATTTTTTTTCCAAAAAATCAAGTGTTTTTTGAAAATTTATAGCCAAAACGGAGTTTTTTCTCCGTTTTGGTTATTTTTTAATGATTTTTACAAGGAATTAACCCTTGCTTCTCTCGCTCATGATCTTTTCCTGGATAGATCTCGGAACTTCACTGTAGTGTGACGGCTCCATTGTGTACTGTCCACGGCCCTGTGTACCTGAACGAAGAACTGTAGCGTAACCGAACATTTCTGAAAGCGGAACGTCAGCTGTTACCTGTGTGATACCGCCTGAACGTGATTCCTGGCTCTTTACCATACCACGTCTTGAGCTCAAGTCACCGATAACGAAACCGAGGTAATCGTCCGGAACTATTACGTTAACAAGCATAATAGGCTCCTTGATAACCGGGTCTGCTTTCTTCATACCCTCTTTGAATGCCATTGATGCGGCAATCTTAAACGCCATTTCTGATGAGTCGACTTCATGGTATGAACCATCATACAATGTAGCCTTAACATCAACTACGTTGTAGCCTGCAAGTACACCTGACTGCATAGCACCCTGGATACCTGCGTCTACTGCCGGAATGTATTCCTTCGGAATAGCACCGCCGACTACTGCGTTAACGAACTCGTAACCCTTACCTTCCTCTAACGGCTCAAGCTTCAGGAGTACGTGACCGTACTGACCCTTACCACCTGACTGACGGGCATACTTATGCTCGATGTTAACTTCTTTCTTGAATGCCTCTCTGTATGAAACCTGAGGCTCACCAACGTTTGCTTCTACCTTAAACTCACGGAGAAGTCTGTCAACGATGATTTCAAGGTGCAACTCACCCATACCGGCGATGATTGTCTGACCGGTTTCTTCGTCTGTGTATGTCTTGAAAGTCGGGTCCTCTTCTGCAAGCTTTGCAAGAGCTACGCCCATCTTTTCCTGACCAGCCTTTGTTTTGGGCTCGATTGCAACACGGATAACAGGCTCCGGGAACTCCATTGACTCAAGGATAATCGGATGATCCTCGTCACAAAGTGTCTCACCTGTTGTTGTATTCTTAAGACCAACTGCAGCAGCGATATCACCTGCATAACAGCAATCGATATCCTTACGCTCGTTTGAGTGCATCTGCAATATTCTACCCATACGCTCCTTGTGACCCTTGCATGAGTTAAGAACGTATGAACCGGCGTTAACTACGCCTGAGTAAACTCTGAAGTAACAAATCTTACCAACAAACGGGTCAGTAGCAATCTTGAACGCAAGTGATGCGAACGGAGCCTTATCTGTTGAAGGTCTTTCCTCCTCCTCGTTTGTATCAGGATTGATACCTCTGATGTTTGCGATGTCTGTCGGAGCCGGCATGTAATCAATTACAGCGTCCAAAAGCATCTGAACACCCTTGTTTCTGTATGAAGTACCGCAAAGCATCGGAACGATCTGGTTCTCGATTGTAGCCTTTCTCAAAGCTGCCTTGAGCTCGTCTACTGTGATTGACTCCGGATCCTCGAAGAATTTCTCCATAAGAGCCTCGTCTGTTTCACAGATAGCCTCGATCATTGCGTCTCTGTACTCCTGTGCTTTATCAAGCATATCAGCAGGGATTTCCTCAACTCTTACGTCGTTACCGAGGTCATCGTAATAAACCTCCGCTTTCATATCCATAAGGTCGATGATACCCTTGAATGTGTCCTCAGCACCTATCGGCAACTGAATAGGAACACCGTTGGCATTAAGTCTTTCGTGAACCATGTCTACAACGTGGTAGAAGTCAGCACCCATGATATCCATCTTGTTAACGTATATCATTCTCGGTACTTTATATTCGTCAGCCTGTCTCCAAACTGTCTCTGACTGCGGTTCAACACCGCCCTTAGCACACATAACTGTAACAGAACCGTCCAAAACCTTAAGTGAACGCTGAACCTCAACTGTAAAGTCAACGTGACCCGGTGTATCAATGATGTTGATTCTGTGTCTTATGCCACTCTTATATCCTTCCTTCTTCTCCCAGAAAGCAGTTGTAGCAGCTGATGTGATTGTGATACCACGCTCCTGCTCCTGTGCCATCCAGTCCATTGTACCTGCACCGTCGTGTGTTTCGCCCATCTTGTGGATACGACCTGTGTAGTAAAGGATTCTCTCTGTTGTTGTTGTTTTACCGGCATCGATGTGAGCCATGATACCGATATTTCTTGTATTTTCGAGTGAAACTTCTCTAGCCATTCTGATATTTTCCTCCTTTCAGTGAAAATACTTAGTGTATTACCAACGATAGTGTGCGAATGCCTTGTTAGCCTCAGCCATCTTGTGAGTGTCTTCTCTCTTCTTAACTGAGTTACCAGCACCGTTGATAGCGTCCATGATTTCGTTTGCAAGTCTTTCCTTCATGGTTTTTTCATTTCTTTCTCTTGAGTAGCGTGTGAGCCATCTTAATCCCAATGTCTGACGTCTCCCCGGACGAACCTCCATCGGTACCTGATATGTGGCACCACCTACACGTCTTGCCTTAACTTCAAGAACCGGCATAATGTTATCCATTGCTTCCTTGAATGCCTCAAGTGCATCTTTTCCGGTCTTCTCTGCTACGATTGCGAATGCATCGTATACAATCTTCTGTGCAACGCCCTTCTTACCGTCAAGCATTATGTTGTTTATAAGCTTTGTAACGATAACGTCGTTATAAATCGGATCAGGCAAAACTTCTCTTTTTGCTGTAAAACCTCTTCTTGGCACTTTTCTTCCCTCCTTCATAGTATGTGCGGATTGTGTCCGCTTTCATGAATATCACAGGTACTCTGAACTTATTCTTTCAAAATTCCGTATTCGTGCAGCCGAATATATTAAAAATAACTCGTTTATGCACTATGTGATATAAAACTTGTTTTAAGACGCAATATTATTTTGCAGCCTTAGGTCTCTTTGCACCATACTTACTTCTTGACTGCAAACGGCCGTTTACGCCCTGTGTGTCAAGTGTACCTCTGATGATGTGGTATCTTGTACCCGGAAGATCACGTACACGTCCTCCTCTGATAAGAACAACGCTGTGTTCCTGAAGGTTGTGTCCGATACCCGGAATATAAGCTGTTACTTCTATACCGTTTGTAAGACGAACTCTGGCAATCTTTCTCAAAGCTGAGTTAGGCTTCTTAGGTGTAGCAGTTCTTACAGCTGTACATACGCCACGCTTCTGCGGCGATGCCTTATCCGTAGTTTTCTTCTTTAAAGAGTTCAAGCTCTTGTTCAACGCAGGAGCTGTTGACTTCTTTACTGCTGTCTTTCTTCCGTTTTTAACCAACTGATTAAATGTAGGCATTATCGAGTTACTCCTTTCTTATATTTATATGGTTTGCACTGCGCACGCAGCTTTTACATCTATACCGCACATTTTACCAAGCTCTGCACGAGTATCGACATAAGCTATCTCTGTTCCGCACTCGTTTGCAAGTGCGATTATGGGTGAAATGATTTCGGGATCACTGTCAGAAGCGACAAATACTTTTGATGCTTTTCCCGCCTTTACAGCATTCTTAACCTGCTTTGCGCCGATTATATACTGCTTGTTCGATAAAGCGTCATTCATATTTTCGTCTCCTTTCAATGTGATGTATCAGTCACGACACGGCAACCTATAACATTTTACAATACTTTATGTAAAATGTCAAGTACTTTTTTTACTTTTTAAATGCCCCATAAATGCCGATTTTACGGCATTTTTTAAGGGTTTATTTGTGTATTATTACCTATCGTCTGATAAGTACACATTCTATTGTGTTTTCCAAATTTTTTAAACACATAATATAGTATATCCCGATAACAACAAAAAATAATAAAAACAACAAAACCGTGAAATAATAATGACGAAACCGAACGGTTTTATATTTTTTCTATGGAGGAATAATATGAAGAATTTAAGATTAGCCCTTGCGAGTGCATTGTGCGTTATGATGCTTGCAGGCTGCGGAGCAGACGAAAACCACGAAAATACAACTGCTACGCACACTCCTGAAGCAACAAGCCCGACAAGCACTCATAATAACAAGGACGATAATTCAGTGCGTGACGATGCCGGAAATATCATGGATGATGCCGGCGATGCGGTTGATAACGCAGGCAAAGCCGTTGGCGACACAATGAAAGATGTCGGCGACAGTATGAAAAACTGAAAAATGACGGGGTGACCCGTCATTTTTTTACTTCACTTTTCTTCTTATGTCCTCGCCGAAGAATACCAGTACATTAAAGCTCTCTATCAGGCGTGATGAGAAACGCTTTGTGTATTTCTTTTCCATTCCTGCAAAGTTTAAATTTGTATTTACAATTACCTTTTTATTTTTCATAATACGCTCGTTTATGAGTTCGAGTATATATGCTGAATTATTTT
>JAFODX010000117.1 GCA_017380475.1 Clostridia bacterium | reverse complement strand
TGACAAAACTTCGAGAACCTTGCTGTCATTGTTTCTGAAGGAATCAGAAAATGCACTTGGCGAAATCTCAAGCGATTTTTATGATAAGACACCGCTTGATTTTTCAGACTGCAAATTCGGTTCGGCACAGCTTTTAAAGTATCATTTCACGGAGTTTCTTATAAAGCTTTTACGTGGCGGTGCATCAATGAGCTTTAATACTGCAAATACGCGCCAGACAACACAGGATACGCTTGCAGAGATGATTGTGTCTTATATGAAGAATAATGTATATACACCTATAACATTAAATGATATATGTGACAATTTCTTTTTGAGAAAATCACAATTAAGTATAATCTTTAAGGAATATACCGGAAAAAGTCCTATGCGTTACTATTCGGATTTAAAGATAGACGAAGCGAAAAAACTTCTGCGTGAAGACGTATTGTCTGTGAGTGAAATCTCGGAAAAACTCAACTATTCGGGGATACATAACTTTTCAAGAGCGTTCAAGGAAGCAACCGGCTTTTCACCGCTGGGCTATAAAAAGAGTATAATTTCATATGTAAAAACGGAGTAGGGCACTACTCCGTTTTATCTTAGCTCAGTTTCTTTGCCGCCTCAATTGCTATTGCACATTCAACACGTTTTTTCTCAAACTCGCACGCAAGCTCGTACGGTTTGTTTATATCGCCGTTAAAGTTATGCGCATTGGCACTGCATCCACCACTGCAGTAGAATTTTGCAAAACAGTTTTTGCACTTGTCCTTGGTGTAAATATTTGACTTTTCAAAATAGTCACGGATATCCTTGTTAATATCACCGTCGTAGACATTACCCATAAGGAAATCGTGATTTCCGACAAACTGATGGCAGGGGTAGAGGTCGCCGTTAGCGGCAACTGCCAGGTATTCGTGACCTGCACCGCAGCCTGAAAGACGCTTTATAGCACACGGACCCTGGTCAAGGTCAACCATGAAGTGGAAGAAATTGAACCAGTTACCGTTCTTCCAGCGTTTTATATATTCTTCTGCAAGCTTTTCATATTCTGCAAAAACTTCGGGAATATCAGCTTCGGTAAGTGCATAGTCCATATCATACGGTGCAACAACCGGCTCAACGCTTGTCTGCTTAAAACCAAGGTCTGCAAGATGGATAACATCCTCTGCAAAATCCTTGTTGAATGCTGTAAAAGTACCTCGTACATAGTAGTTGTCCTGATTACGGCTTTCTGCCATATCAATGAACTTTGGCAGGATGTTGTCGTATGTACCCGAACCGTCAACTCGTGTACGCATACGGTCGTTTACATCTTTTCTTCCGTCGATACTAAGTACTACGTTTGACATATTTTCGTTTATATACTCTTTTTTCTTTTCGTCAAGCAAAACACCGTTGGTTGTGATTGTAAAACGGAAGTTCTTGCCGTGTATTTTGCCTTGTTCCTTGGCATATTCCGTAATCTCTTTTACAACCTCAAAGTTCATTAACGGCTCGCCACCGAAATAGTCAAGCTCAATATTCTTTCTGTTACCGCTGTTTGCAATAACAAAATCAATAGCCTTTTTACCTGTTTCGGCACTCATTATACCTCGTTCGCCGTTATATTCGCCTGTTCCTGCGAAACAGTATTTGCAGCGCAGGTTACAGTCGTGGGCGATATGCAGACAAAGTGCCTTGACCACACTCTGCTTGTTCCAGTTTTTTGCAAACTCTTCATAACAGTCCTCGCAGAAAAGCTGACCGATTTTATAAAGCTCACATATATCAAGATAGCTGTCCTTTATTTCCTCTGATGAATATTTTTTCAATAACTCATCGTGTATGAATGCAGGACATTCGTTTTCAGGCACGAACGGCTCTAAAAGGTAGTCGAGCATATCATAAAGACAGTCGTCGACAACATGAACAGCACCTGAATATATATCAAGAACAATGTTCATATCAAACATTTTATATTTATGTATCATTTGTGTTTATCCTTTCGTATAATTTAACAACTAAAACAATACGCTTGACGCACGGAGCGCCAAGCGAATGTCCGTTTAGTTATTCAGCGTGCTCACACTTCTGATTCGCAACTGTGCAGGAAGTCTTACAAGCTGACTGGCATGATGTCTGGCACTCGCCGCATCCGCCCTTAACAGCTGATTCCTTAAGGTTAGCCTTGTTCAAGGTCTTAACGTGTTTCATTGTATTTACCTCCTCTTAGATAGTAAAGCATACTGCTATGGATACATTATAACACACTTTTTTGAAAAAATAAAGGGGTTTTATGAAAAAAATTCATATTTACAAAAAAAGATGTTAATTGACAAAAAAATTATACTATGGTATAATAAGATATAATAGGGAGGTGTGCTCGATGAAAAAGATTTTCGCCCTTATAAGTGCGTTTTTTATGCTTTTTTTCTGTAATGCAAAAGCGGCATATACAGGTTCGGATATAAACAATATAGCCGGATTTTCTTTTGAATGGGCGGAGAAGAATATAGCACCTCTTGCAAATCCTGATTCTGTTGCATCAGATTATCATATAATGGCATTAAAGCGTGCAGGAAAAGCCTTTGATTACGGCAAATACATAAGTGTTACTGATGCAAAAACACCCAAGACTGTTCAGGACGGACAGCGTATGATAATGGCAAACACTGCTGCAGGCGGTGTGCTTGACGATGATATTATATCACAGTATACTTACGGGAAAGAGTTTACAAACACGCAGGATATTGCAACATCACTTATTGCAATCCTGAGCGGCGAATATGCAGTTAAATCAGATACCACAGATATAAACAGACTGGCAGTACAGCTTCTTGAAAAACAAAATTCAGACGGAAGTTTTGATTCGGATATTCTGACAACTGCAAAGAGTATGATTGCACTTTCATTTCTGTCCGGCAAATGTTATGTTGTAAAAGGCGAAGAAATTGGTGAAAGATACCGATACGATGTTAATACCGCCATTCTGAGAGGTGTAAACTATCTTCAGAACAACAAGAACCAAGACTGTGGTTACGGCAATGTTCTGAACACCGCATTCGTTGTTATGGCTCTGGACTCGGCAGGAGTAGATGCGGATAATGACCCGGGTTTTTCAGATGGTGAGAACTCAACGCTTTCTGCACTTTTAGAAAACTGTGAAGCAGACGGCAGCTTTGGCGGCGATAAAGACAGTACTGCAGTTGCACTTTGTGCTATTGTAAGCCATTTGCGTGCTATGCAGGGTAACTCTGCGTTTTTTACACTGCGTACGGAAGATATGCCGTATAACCCCGATGATTATATAGAAGATATAAACCATTCCGGCGAGGGACTGAAAATAGAAACGCAGGACGAGATTGAAGTTTCGTTTGCAACTCAGAAACTGATAGATACTTCAGAACCCCCATATACACTTGAATCATATTCTCCCGTTGAATCTGAGCCGTATACCGGTCAGAGAAGAAACGGAAAGAACCTCATTGTCATAATTGTAGTAATTGTTTTTGTGATTATTACAGCAGTTGCATTAGCTATAGTCAGTTATTTTGTTTATATACGACCGAAAAAGAATTTCCACTGTAAAAAAAGTGAGGAAGACGAAGGTGACTCCGAAAATAAATCCGACACACGAAAATAATTGCAGAGGAGGATTTTAAATTGAGTAAACTTCATATGGGAATAGACGTCGGTTCAACTACGGTTAAAATAGTTGTTCTTGACGATGATAAAAATATAAAATATTCAGAATACAGACGTCATTATTCAGACATAAAAACCACTGTACTATCCCTTTTTGATGAGGTAAAAGAAACAGTTAGGGACGATAGATTCAGCGTGGTGATTACGGGTTCCGGCGGACTTTTACTCTCTGAAATGTTCGGGCTTGAGTTTGTGCAGGAGGTAATTGCCAATAAAACGGCTATAGAAACATTTCTGCCCGGCACAGATGTCGTAATAGAGCTTGGCGGTGAGGATGCAAAGATTTTGTATCTTACCGGCGGACTTGAACAGAGAATGAACGGAACGTGTGCCGGCGGTACGGGTTCGTTTATTGACCAGATGAGTATCCTTTTAAAAACTGATGCTGACGGACTTAACGAGCTTGCAGGCAAGCATACCACAATCTATCCGATTGCGGCACGTTGCGGTGTATTTGCAAAATCTGACGTACAACCGCTTTTGAACGAAGGTGCAGCACGTGAAGACGTTGCGGCGTCCGTTTTGCAGGCAGTTGTGACGCAGACGATTTCAGGTCTTGCACAGGGCAGACCGATAAAAGGAAATATCGTATTTTTGGGCGGACCGCTTCATTTCCTTACACAGTTGCGTGTGCAGTTTGAAGAGACGCTAAAAGAGAATGCGACATCTTTTAATACACCTGAAAACGCACAGCTTTTCGTTGCAATCGGTGCAGCACTTACAAATACGGATTCTGACGAAACAGATGTTAATACATTAACCGAACGTCTTAAAAATTCACACGGTGTTGACGCAGAAATAACACGTATGCAAAAACTCTTTGAAACAGAAGATGACAAAGAGGAATTTTTCAGACGCCACGAAAAAGATACTGCAGTAAGAGGCGACATAGCTCTTGCAAAAGGACCGGTGTTTTTGGGACTTGATGTTGGTTCTACGACAATCAAGTGTGCGGTAATAAATGAGCACGATGAAATCATTTATTCATACTATGGCAAGAACGAGGGCAGTCCCATTACGTGCGGACTTAACATTATGCGTGAGCTTTATGAAAAACTGCCCGAAACGGCATACATAGCCAATGGCTGTACCACAGGTTACGGTGAACAGCTTCTGAAGACTGCGTTCCGTATAGACGAGGGTGAGATAGAAACAATAGCTCACTATAAGGCAGCTAACCATTTCCGACCCGGCGTTGATTTTATAATCGACATCGGCGGTCAGGATATGAAATGTATGAAAATCAAAAACGGCGTAATTGATTCTATTATGCTTAATGAGGCCTGCTCATCAGGCTGTGGTTCATTCATACAGACGTTTGCAGAGTCGTTGGGATATGATTCTGTTTCATTTGCAAAAGAAGCACTTACAGCGGAGAATCCGGTAGACCTCGGAACACGCTGTACGGTGTTTATGAACTCACGTGTGAAGCAGGCACAGAAAGAGGGAGCAACAGTTGGTGATATAAGTGCAGGTCTTTCATATTCGGTTGTAAGAAACGCACTTTATAAGGTAATAAAGTTGCGTGACCCGGCGCTTATGGGCGAAAAAATAGTTGTTCAGGGCGGAACATTCAATAACAACTCAATACTTCGTTGTTTTGAACTTCTTACAAAAAAGAATGTAACCCGTCCCGATATTGCGGGAATAATGGGTGCATTCGGTTCGGCGCTTATTGCAAAAGAACGCTGGGCAGGCGGAGAATGTGATATCATAACGCGTGACGAGATTGATTCGTTTAAGTTTGAAACAAGTCTTACACGCTGTGAGAAATGTAATAACCACTGTCAGCTCACTGTAACAGACTTCGGCGACGGAAGCAAGTTTATTTCGGGTAACCGATGCGAGCGTGGAGCAGGCGAGGAAGCAAAGAAAAAGGATATACCAAACCTTTATGACTATAAATATAAACGTGCATTCAGATACAAAGGATTAAAGGCTGATGAAGCACCAAGAGGTGTTATCGCAATGCCGAGAGTTCTTAATATGTACGAAAACTATCCTTTGTGGTTCACGTTCTTCACAGAGCTTGGGTTCTGTGTAAAGCTGTCGGGCAGAAGTACGCACGCAATGTATGAAAAGGGTATTGATTCAATACCGTCAGAGAGTGCGTGCTATCCTGCAAAGCTGGTACACGGACATATTGAATATCTGCTTGAAAAGGGATATAAGACAATATTCTATCCCTGTATTCCGTATGAACAGATAGAATACAGTGCGGCGGGCAACCACTTTAACTGCCCGATGGTAACTTCATACCCCGAAGTAATCTATAAGAATATGGACGCACTTCGCAGTGAGGATATAAAGTTTTTATATCCGTTTATTAACCTTGCAGACCGTCCGTCGTTTAACCGTCAGATGGCAAAAGCGCTTGAAGATTATAATATCCCGTTTAAGGAAATCAAATCGGCGGCAGAAAAAGCATTTGCCGAGCTTAAGAACTATAAAAATGATATACGCAAAAAAGGTGAAGAAGTACTTTTGTGGCTTAACGAAAAGAATAAGCGAGGTATTGTACTTGCAGGAAGACCTTATCATATCGACCCCGAAATAAACCACGGTATTCCCGACATGATAAACGGTCTTGGTTTTGCGGTTCTTACAGAGGACAGTATCGCACATCTTGGCGAGCTTGAACGTGATATACGTGTAGTTGACCAGTGGGCATATCATACAAGACTGTATGAGGCGGCGGCAGAGGTAATAAAGAACGAACGTCTTGAGCTTATACAGCTCAACTCATTCGGATGCGGTCTTGACGCTGTTACAACCGACCAGGTGATGGAAATATTGCAGTCACACGAACGTATTTATACAACACTCAAGATTGATGAGGTTTCAAGTCTTGGTACGGCACGTATCAGAGTACGTTCGCTCAAAGCGGCGGTTAAAGAGCGTGATGCAAATGAGTTCATTCCGCAGAAAGTAGAAGACTATACAATCAACCGTGTCAAGTTCACTGAAAAAGAAAAGAAGAACCACACGGTCATATTCCCGCAGATGAGTCCGACGCATTTTGGTCTGTTTGAGGCTGTATTCCGTGCCAACGGATACAATGCAGTTGTGCTTGAAAAAGCAACACCGGAGGATATAGAATCGGGACTTAAGAGTGTTAATAACGATGCGTGCTATCCGTCTATCCTTGTAACGGGCCAGCTTGTAAACGCATTCGAGTCGGGCAGGTGTGACCCTGACAATACATCGGTTATGATAACACAGACCGGTGGCGGATGCCGTGCAACCAACTACATAGCGTTTTTACGTAAAGCACTTAAAGAAGCAGGATATTCCCAGGTGCCTGTAATATCACTTAATATTTCAGGTCTCGAAGGTAACCCCGGATTTAAAATAACACCGAAGCTTATCGACGGAATATTCAAAGCCTGTGTATGGGGTGATTTGTTACTGTCAGTGACACAGCGTATACGCCCATATGAAATAAACGAGGGCGAAACAAATGAGGTTTACGATAAATGGCAGAGAAGACTGTATAACGATATCGTAAACAACAATAAATCCAATCTCAAGCTGAAACGTGTAACCGAAGAGATAATAGCAGACTTCGATGCCATCCCGATAGATGAAAGCGTAAAAAAACCGAAGGTTGGCGTAGTTGGTGAGATACTTGTAAAATTCCATCCCGATGCCAATAACGATGTTGTTGGAGTTATAGAATCTGAGGGCGGAGAGGCGGTTATGCCGGGTCTTGC